>CAYXEY010000279.1:0-7066 GCA_964464105.1 uncultured Planctomycetaceae bacterium | reverse complement strand
GTGCCGCTTCAACATGCGGGCGCGGACGTCGGACATCTGCTTGTCCTTGTGAGCCGTGCGCTCGTCCTTGGAGACGCGACCGTCCTTATTGGTGTCGGCGTCAGGGAACATCTCGGCATAGCGAACCAGCGGCGCCTCTTCGACGGCCGGGAGCATCTTGGCGACGTCAAGCGAGGTCGGCGTGGTCTTCACGTTGGCGAGCAGCCACTTGCCCGCGCCGGCGCCTTCTAACGGCAGGGCCTTGAAGGCCATCTTCATCGGGAGTTCGCCGGTCTCGCCGACGGGCTTTGCCGCAAGAACATTCACGGTGCGGGAGGTCACGCCTTTGCGCATCACCATCACCTGACCGTTGGGACCGGTCTTGGTTTCCGTGGTGACATCAGGGCTCGCGATTTCGAAGCCCTCGACGTCCATTGCGCCACCGGTCACGAGCCGGGCGGCTTCCATTGAATCCAGCGTGCCATCCTTGTTGAGGTCGGCGCTGGGGAACTTGCCGATGACATCGGTCGGGGTGGACTGAGCCAGAACCGCGAGATAAGCGGTGCGCTCTTCGCGAGTCACCTTGCCATTGCCATCAGCATCCGCCGTCGGGTGATCCTTGCCGAACTGCTCGAGGGCCTCGGGCGAAATGAAGCAATCGAGTTCCTCGGGGCAGAATGCAGCGGCGAAGGGGCCGTCCGCCGTCCGCATCCGGATCGTGGGCGTGTCGAGGTTGTGCACGGTCTTGCCATTGATCTGCACTTCCATCTGTCCCTGGTCGTTCTTGACGACCTTGACTTCCATGGGGCCGCCCGGCTCGATGCCGGCTTCTTCGCCGGCGACGCGGATGACCCGCACTTCAGTGCTAGCTGTCCGAGGCCCGGGGGTTTTTCCCTCTGCCTTCTGAGCTTCTGCCGCTTCCTTTTTGGTGTCTTCAGCCTTTGCGCCACTCAGAGCGAAGGCGCTCCAGGCGCCCAGCGCCAGGATGGCGGGGAGTGTGAGCGAGCGGAAGGACCGCTGTCGGGGTGAGTCCATGATCATGTAGATTCTCCTCTCAACAGACTTCAAGTTTCGCGCCATGGCGGCCGGACGATAGGCCAATCGGATCGGTTCAGGGCGGTGCAAGGCTCGCAACAAGCACCGCGCGTAATCCCCAGCCGAGAGACAGCCGTGACGCGGGGCCCAATCGTCACAGGCATGCTCGCGCGCCAGGTCGATCCGCCGATTGACCCAGGCCACCACGGGCCAGAAAAATAGCATGGTTCCCGCGAACCATTGCATATATCGAACAAGGATGTCGCGTCGCCGCAGGTGGGCGATTTCGTGAAGCACGACGGCTTCGAGTTCATCGGGCTGCGTTTGACGCGGCGACAGAACAAGCAGCGGCCGCAGTCCGCCCAGGATGAAGGGGGCTGCAACATCGCCGCTGATGCGGATGTCGCGCAAACGGCGCACCCCGTGCTTGTCACAGACGCCATCGACGATTTGACGCGCGTCTTCATCGACCATGGGAAGCGTGCGACAACGCCGGGCGAAGCGGATATATCCGGCAATGCGCCAGGCCGCGATGCCGATGACGATGATTAGATATGCGATGCCGCAGAGTGCTGACACCGACCAGGGCGGCAGTGCTTCGGCCGCGGCGATGGGGCTTGCAGCCTGCGTCGCGCCGGTCATTTTGTCTTCGACGACAAGAAAGATCTGGCTGGGGGGCGCGCCCGCGACGGTCTGAGGTTGAACTGAATTTGAATTCCAGACTGATGTCGCACGATTGATGATGGTTGCCAGCGAATAAAGCGATCCAGGACCAACCGGCACGATGAACTTGACCAGCACCACGGTCCAGAAAAGACCTTGAATCGCAGGCGAAATGCGCTTGCGGCTGAGCGACAGCAATGCCCAGGCGGCAACCGCGGTCAGCGTGCCATAAAGCACGGCCTGCCCCACCCAACTGAGGACGGCGCTGCCAAAAACGTTCCAATCGAAAGTGGCCAGGAGGCTGTTCATTACTTGCCCTCCTTTTTGGATTTCCCTTTCGCAGGGGATTTCTCTTTGGCGTCAATCTTGGCTTCGATGCGTTTCAGATCTTCCGGCGAAATCTCGGCCTGCTCAACCAGCCGAAGGACCAGTTCGCCGGCCTGTCCGTCGAACACGTTTTCCACGAATTGCCGCAACCGCTGGGTGAGCACGCGCTCGCGCTGCACCGCGGGTTTGTAAACAAAAGGCTGCCGGCCCCGATCGACATGCAGCGCCGACTTGGCCGCGAGCTGGTTCATCAGCGTCATGACGGTCGTATAGGCCGGCGCCTCTTCGGATTCGGCGGCGAGCTGATCCTTCACATCGCGGACGGTGCCGCTGCCGATCTGCCACAGGATCTTCAGGATTCGAAGCTCCGCGGCGGTGATGTTGAGATAGTCTTCAGCCATGTCTGACCTCTTTACTAGGTATATCGTAAGACTACTAGGTGCATAGTAGCCTGTCAAGACTTTTCGGCATTTTTTTTTGAATCGGGGATACGCCGCAGGGGTCAAAGATGTGCCTGAGACAGCAACTCCCGCGTCTGGGGGTGGGCCGGGGCCTCGAAAACCTGCTCCGGCGGGCCCGATTCCACGATCTGGCCGGTCGCAAAGACGTGCACATTGTGCGCACTTCGCCGAACGAACCCCATGGCGTGGCTCACCACCACCATGGTCTGCCCCTCCGCAGCCAGGTCGGCCATGACGGCCAGGACTTCGGCGGTCATTTTGGGGTCGAGCGCACTGGTCGGCTCATCGAAGAGGATGACGTCGGGCTGATTCGCCAGCGTGCGGGCGATGGCCACGCGCTGCTGCTGGCCGCCGGAGAGCGTGCCCGGACGATTGGCGAGCTTCTGACCGAGGCCGACACGGTCGAGCAGTCTTCGAGCGAGCGTCTCCGCCTGATCGGTGGGCGCACCCAACACCTTTTGCGGCCCGCACATGACGTTCTCCAGCACACTCATGTGCGGGAACAGATTGAATTGCTGAAAGACCATGCCGACACGGCGGCGAAGCTTGCACAGCACAGCGTTTTCTCCCGGCGTACCAGGCCTCGGCACTTCAATGCCATCGATCGCAATGACCCCGGCGTCGTGACGCTCCAATCCATTGATGCAGCGCAGCAGCGTGCTCTTGCCGCTGCCCGATCCACCGATGATGACCGCGACCTCGGCCTTCGTGACGGACATCGTCACGCCGCGCAACACATCAAGGGCGCCAAAACTCTTCTTCACCGAATCAATGCGGATCAAGCTGATATGACTCCTTCGCTCCGGCAGCGCATCGCCCCCACGACCGCAAATAATAGAGTATCCGGCGGGCGAGCGCGCATTCTCGGCCCCCCATTTTGCTGCCCAATCGCAATTCCACTGGGTAGCGTTGCCCATACCCGACGACACCGCTCCATTGTTCGCGCCGTCTGATAGAGCGCCCGACGGCGGTTCAAAGCGACGGCGATTCACGGACGCTGCACGTGTTTTCGGCTGCCGTCTACTTATTCGACCCCTGGCATGAGCCATGCACGCTTTTCCCATGAGCCATGTCGGGCGATGAAGTCGTGGTCCCACGGGAGGGCCGTTAACGGATTTCACGTTCCGCGGGCTCAAGAGGCAGCAAGAAGTCAATGGCGATGATCACCATGCTCATGATGGCTGCGGGTGTTCTGATCTCCACGATCGGCGGACTTGTTCATCAGAATGGCGCGGACTCACTTTACGGCGCCCTCGAGCGGCTTCCGTGTTCGGACATGCTGGTCTCCAATCCCGGCTCGGCGTTCGTTGTTGGGATTTGCCTCCTCGTAATGGGCGTCGTCTGCCAGCCCCGTCGGGTGTCGTGATGGTTGAGGCAATCGCCGAGTTAGGGGATACTCTGCAGGTACGCGAGGGGCCAACAATGATTGCGTGGTGATTCCCTTGCGGAGGGAGCCTGCCATGCAAATTCGACCGGCCTCGACAAATCTGGACACCCCCCCGTTTTCAAGTCTCCTTCGAAATTGGCCTTTGCTAGCCGCGTGGGTTTCGCTTGCGGCCTGCGCGGGTGACGCGTTCGCACAAAGACGCGCCTCACCGCAAGAGCCGACCCAGCCGGACATCATGACCAAGATCGAGGATCTGCGCATCCGGCATCGAACGGAGCATTACGCTCTGGCCGGCACAATCGAGCAGAAGAAGTTTGAAGAGTATGGTCGAGCGCTGGAGTTCATCCACAAAGAGTACGTGAAGGGTTTCGACAAGCTTCTGAAAGAAGAGAAAAAGGAGAGTGAGACGAAATCCAGATCAAAGCCCTCGGCCAGGAAGCCTTCGGCGGGTAAGGCGAAGCCCGGCAAGATGAAAAAGGATGATCCTGCCGATGAAAAGGACGATGAAGAGGCCGACAAGGATCGATTCCGCGTCATCTTCTTCAGGAACAATAAAGAGTATCAGTCATTCGGACAGGCCTACCTGAGCGGGTCGACCGAGCACACCGACGGCATGTTCGTGCCGGCGCTCAAGTCACTGCTGATCACCGAGCACAAGGAAGTCGAAGAGACCTATTCGCTGCTCTTTCACGAGGCCTTTCACCAGTTCGTCAGCAAGCACATACCCAATCCGCCGATGTGGCTCAACGAAGGTCTCGCTACTTACTACGGCGCGGCCAAGCCGACGGCACGGGGCCTCGACTGGTCCAACCCGCCCAAGAATTACTGGTGGCTCTGTCGTCAGGCGATTCAGTTCAACGCGCATATCCCGGTCCTCGAAGTGACCCGGGCATCGCGCGAACAGTTCTACGATGCGACGGTGGTCAAGATGCCGGGCATGAGCGACCGTTTGATTCGCAGCCAGCTCTTTTACGGCGAGTCCTACACATTGATTCACGTACTGGTGAAGGATCGGGGCGGGCTGGTCAAACTGCAGAATTACATTCGCGACCTGGCCCACGACGATGGCAAGAACACGAAGCGCATCACCGACAAGCACTTCGATGCAAAGGCCTGCCAGCAGCTTGAGCATGCCTGGATTAATTTCGTGAAGAGTCGCAAGGACCGGCCAACCGTGAGCCGGCCCTGATCGCGGGGCGCGGTCGTCGCATCTCATCGATATAATGCTGAATTATCAACGAGGAGCTCCGCGCGATGATTCATTACATGCGTCTCGGCAAGGTTGCCCCCAAGCCCCACGTCACGTTTTACGACGACGGGAAGCTGCTTATGGAGCAGTGTCACACCCGCGAGGGCTTTGAAGGGGCCTATTCCATTCTCTATTTCAAGACCCCGCCGACCGACGAAAACGCCGTCGAGACGATGGCCATTCCCGGATTCTGCCCCTTCGAGCCACTGAAGGAGCAGCCGCTCCATCGGCGGCACATAAAGACGCAGAACCTGTCGGTCAAAGGCGACTTTCTCGATGCCCGGCGCGTGCTGATGTTCAACTCCGACATCCAGATGTGCATGGTCAAGCCGACGGAGAAGAGCGCACGATTCTTCTCCAACGGCGACGGCGAAGAATTGTATTTTGTCTATAAGGGAAGCGGACGATTCGAGACCCAGTTCGGCGTACTGCCCTTCCGCGAGCGTGACTACGTTCTCATCCCGCGTGGGACGCCCTACCGCATCCATTGGGATGGCGGCAACCCTGAGTTCTTCGTCTTCGAGGGCCGCGGCCATATCGATATCCCGAAGGAGTTTCGCAATCGCGCCGGTCAGATCACGGATTACGCCCCCTTCAGCCATCGCGACTTCCGCGCACCCGAGACGCTGCTGACCTACAGCGAAGCCACGCATGGCAAGGCCCCCTTCAAGCTGGTCATCAAGCGCGGCGACACGCTGACGGCCCACATTTTCAAGCATTTCCCATTCGACGTGGTCGGATGGGACGGGGCGGTCTATCCGGTCGCGTTCAACATTCTCGACTACCAGCCGAAAACGGCGTCAGTGCATCTACCGCCGACGATTCACGTGAACTTCGCAGGCAATGAATTCGTGGTTTGCAGTTTCGTGCCCCGTAAGGTGGACTATTACGATCGAGACGGCGTAAAGGCCATTCCCTGCCCCTATGGCCACGCCAGCGTTCACATGGACGAGATTCTCTTTTACGTGGATGGCAACTTTACGAGTCGCCGCGGCATCGAGAGCGGGTCGATCAGCCTGCATCCGGCCGGCATTCCGCACGGCCCGCACCCGGGCACCTACGAAAAGAGCATCGGCCACGACCGCACCAGCGAGCTGGCCGTGATGTGCGACACCTACAAGCAGTTGAAATTAACGGCGCTGGCGCACGATCTTGAGGACAAGGACTACCACCTCACCTGGGTGGCCAAGGAGAGCGGAGGCGCGGATGCACCCGGCGCCCGTTAATCGGGCTTGGTCCTGACTGCGCGGGGCACGTCCCATTCGCGCTCCAATTCCGCCGCGGCTGACGAATCGCCGCGCATGCGCAGCATGATTGCCAAGTTTTGGACGCTGAGGACCACTTCGGGGTGGGACGGACCGAGCAGCTTGCGCTGACGATCCATCAAGTCTCGAATGTTCTTTTCTGCCACGACTGGGTCGGCCCCGCGGTGCATCGACATGTAAATGGCCTGCATGAGTCGCTTGATCAGAATGGGGTTCTCGTCGCCAAGGGCCTTCCGACTTTTTTCGATCGCCAGCTGCAACAGCCGGTCGCCCTCCACGGTGTTGCCCTGATAGAACTCGAGCATGGCGACATTTCCCAGGCCGATGGCATACTCCTTGTCATTTTCTCCGTGCTTCGCTTTGCGCAGCTCGAGGGCCTCTTTAAAAAAGGCGGCCGCCTCGGCGAAACGATTCTGATCGACGCGCAGGCCTCCAAGATCATTCAGGCTTTCGGGAATGCCGTCGTCATCAGCCGGCAGCAATCGGCGGCGCATGTTCAGGGCCGCAATGTAATGCTCCTCGGCTTCGTCGAGGCGCTTGGAAAGCTTGAGCACCAGGCCCAGTTCATGCAGGGCCTCGGCCACGTCGCCATGCTCATTGCCGTGCACCGCCTGTCGCCGCGCGAGGGCCGAGCGAAACTGGGTCTCGGCCCGGTCAAATAGACCCAGCGCGACATAGCTCTGGCCGATGTTGAGTTGCG
>CAYXEY010000278.1:0-7072 GCA_964464105.1 uncultured Planctomycetaceae bacterium | reverse complement strand
GATGTAGACCGTCACAATTGGCCCGGGGATCGACGTCTGCGGGCTGCATTCAACTTCGATCACACCGGGAACCAGACCGTGGCTCGCGGTGTAATCGAAACTGATCGGTGCGGCCACGCCGCTGACCATGATGACGAGCTGACCCATTAGCTCTTCTTAGTGGGAGTGACCTCGAGGCTGTACTGCATCATCCCGTGCTGCGCGGCCAGATATGGCGACAAGATCCTCGCCTTAAAGGCGAGGTTGTTGAACACCGCGTTGTCAGGCGGCGCATCCGGATTGGCCTGCAGGTAATCGCCGACCAGCCTCGCGTAGATGTGCATCGCCACGTTCAGATTCAACTCCTTCACGTAGCCTTCCACCTGCTGTTTCTGCTGCGCGACTTGCTCGAGATCGATAGCGCCGTTCAAACCGTTCATTGGGTTGCCTCAGTTGGGACTAGAAAGTCAGTGGCGGCACGGCGAAGAGCGACGTGCCGGCCAGATACCGATACCTCCATGCGATCGGGTACATCAGATTTTGGTTCGCCCCGTACAGCTGGGGTGTCACCATCTCCGCAGTGCTTTGCTTCGGCTTGAGCGAGAAAGGCCAGTACGGAGCCGGGAACGCGGGGTAACCGGTCACCCCGATCGCCGTCCCGAACTGCTCAGCCGCAAACGACGTGTAGAGGTTTGTCGTCTGGACGATCGGCGGAGTCAACAGAGTCTCCTGCACCTCGAAGTCCTGACCGCCCAAACCGATCTGCCGAACCGTCTGATGGAAGGCGGCCAGGCTGTATTCGCTGACCAGCACCTCGCAGCGCAGGTGCACCTGATAGCTGCGCCGGAAAACGTACTCCGTCCGCACGCCCCAGACGCCCGGCCAGCCGGCCAGATAGTTCACGCCGCCGATCACGCGCACGCCGTTCAAGGTGTCGGCGTTGGCCAGAATGTGCGCGGTGACCGTCGAACCGTCATTGAGGTACAGGATCGCATCACCGAAGTTGGTCCCGTACTGCGACTCGAGAGCTTGCAGCTTGGTCGTCAGCTCCGGCTGCGTCGACGCGATCTTCACTCCCTGGATGATCCAGTCGATCACCTTGTAGATGCGCTGATTGGTCTGCCCCTTCACCTCGCGCTGGGTGATCGAGACGAGTGCGACCTCATTGTGGTCGTGCCAAATCCCGCGATATTTGAAACGCATGGCGGCACAGGATACTCAGACCAGATGCCGATGCTCCATACCGTTTGTGACGTCGGCCACCGCCTCATTGAGCTGTCGCTGAAACTCGAACGACATATCGCGGAAAGCCGGATCCATGATGTCGCGGATCTGCGAGCGGAAGTCCGGGGTCTGCATGTCCGTCCCCAGCATGCCGCTCATGTTCTCGAGAGGCGATCGCTGCGACGGTGCCTGCGAAATTGGAAACGCACCGGGCTGCATGCCGGCCGGCGTCTGAGGCTGTCGGTCGGCTTGTGGCTCCTGCATGTCGAAGTCGTCCGGCCCGCCCTCATCGGACGGAGGATCAACGTCTGCAGCAACTGGTCCGAGCTCGATTGGCTCATCCTCAGAGATTGCCGGACCCACTGTTGCAGGCTGATCCTCAGCATCATCGTCCTCCATCAATGCGAGCGGCGCCTCAGTCTCCGTCGAGTCCGCCGGCTCCGGATCCATCGGGTACGGCACGTTGTCATTCTCCCCCGCTTCCGCGAGGTTGCTCATGTATTGGGACAAGAAGCTCGACAGTTGTGGCTGGGGCATGGTTCACGCGCCTTTGGCATCGCAGCAAAGCGGACCGGATGATCGCCGCATTCTGTCGCACGATCGGATCGTCTGGGAAGTGCGATACGGCGATGCACTCCTGATAGTGCCGGAAGGCCAGCCGGTTCTTTCGGCTGAGCGATAGCGGTTTCTCCGGCGTTCCGTTCGGACAGCCTTCGTTCGTCTGGCAGGCGAGGATTGCTTCCGGAAACCTGGGAATCTTTTCGCCGGTTTCGTCGTCGAGCTCCAGCTCGCCTTTCTCCGGATCGAACAGCCACTGCTGGCAGGTCCGACACGTATCGCCGCCCTCGAGGTGGCCGAACTTCCGCAGCAGCGGGATTCCCGTCTCGAGGTTCTTGCGGTCGTCCTCTTCCTGGGCATCGTTGCCGACGTTGGTCACCAGCTCGAACACCTTCCGCCATTGATCAAAGTCGACACGCCGGAGCTTGAGCAGAGTGTCAGCCAGGCTGACGCTCATCGAGAGATCGACATGCCGGACGATCGCCCAGTCCGCAATCCCCCAAGCGGTCGACTCATCGCGTGCTGCCATCACCTCGAGCAGCCAAGTCCGCTCCCTTCGGAGCATAGGGCGAAACTCAAACACGATGCCGTCCACGTTCGCGCGCAGCGAATATCCGTCATCAATGAACAGCATGCCTACCCCATGAACTTCTTCTGCGGTGCGCGGGGAGTCTTGTAGACCTCGCAGGCCACGATCACCTTCAGCGTGATGGGCCCCTCCTCGCGCACCATCTGCCGGATATCCGGAAGCATCGCCGCCAGCGCCTTTGTGATCGCAGCGTCCACATTGAGAAGCACATCCGGCTCAATGTCCGCGCGAGCGATCACGTTCGGGACAAAGAGATCACCAGGCCCGATCTCAGGCGGCTGCTGTGTGAGTAACCGTGAGCGGCTTTTCGCCATTGGTGATGTACGCGAGATAGGTCAGTGCCTGACGGATCTCGGCACGATGCGGCACGTTCGGCGGATTGGGCGTAAGAATCAGCTTCGGGAACGCAAATAACGTCGACTCGCCCGACCGAGAGAACTGCAGCTGTCCCGCCGCCCCCGCCGCACTCGAGACCTCATTGTCCAACAGAGCGATCTCATCGCTGGTGTACGGCGTCGAAACTGAAAGCGAAATGATTCGATCCGTCGCCTCAATCGCGCCCGCCACAACGGAGTTATTCCATTCGACAGCGGGATGATTGTCAATCACGAGACCAAACCGGTTGAAGCTGCGCGTGCCACCCTGCAGGCTCAGAACACCCTGGGTAAGCGGGTACCCAACCGTCCGCGACGTCATCGCAGTAAACGTCCCGGTCCCCGCACCGCTCCACGTGATGTCCTCTGCAACGATATGCAGCTCCAGCTGCATCGAACGGAAACCGCGGGCTCCGCTGAAGATAGCGCGAGACACCATGCAGTTTGAGTAGGTCGCCACCTTAGCGACCCGATCAATCGCTGCAGTGAACTTGCTGGACTGGAAGTTTTCGACCAGCGAGAACGTCGGGCTGCTGCCGGCGAGTCCGATGCAGGGGAACAGGATCGACAGCTCCTGCGGCGACGGACGCATGATCACCCGGAAACGGACGATCTTGATGCCCTCGGTCACCAGCCGGCTGTCGTGGTCGAGCGATCCGCACATCGTGTCAGCGGAGTCATCGACGCGCGTGTAAACCGAGTCGTCGATGATCTGGCGGAAACACATCCGCGTCCCGTTGATCGAGAACTTCGCAAACGTGGATACGGATTGTCCGGCCATGCACTACGGCTCGTTTGAAATGAAGTGGACGACCACGAAGCATCGGGCAGCGTGGTGGCGATTAAACAGCCTCTCGTCGATTGAGTCCAGCTCTTCTGCGTGGCCGAAGTAAACATAAGCGTCGGTGTCCCAGACAGTCTGATCCAGCTGGGTCCGCGCGAAATGCTTTCCGATCTTCTGCTGCCAGGCGAGATGTGTGTGCAGCGCGCCGTTCCGCTCGTAATTCCGATCGATGATCTGCACCAGAATGCTGTAGTGCACCTCGTCGACGTCGTTCTCACCGGCCCCCGCCGGCCGCCGAATGCTGTTGGGCGGACTGATCAGGATCCCCGGCAGGTTGTACTGGCCGAACGCGAGCTCGCCCTCCTGCGGCATCTTGTCGGGACACTTCGCGACGTTGATGTTCTCGGGGGCAATCTCTCCGACCGCTTCGTTCCGGACCGCGCGGAATTCGAGCTTCCTCAGCTGGCGCTCCATCTCGAGCATCAGCCGCGAACACACCGACAGGTCATTGACTGGATCAGGCATCGGTCGAAATCAGGTCGATGAAGTCAGCCAGCCGCAGTGAGCGATACGCTCCGGCCCCTGCGTTCGACGCTCCCTTGTACGCATGGTCGGCCTGCATCCCCTCCCGGATGTGCGAGAGGGATTCTCGCAGCCGGCCGTACCGCTGCTCAGGATCCTTGAACGTGAACCTGGCGAACTCCGATTCCATCAGGGCGATGAACGCGTCCTGCTGGGTGATCGGCTCAATGTCCACCGCATCGCTGATCGTGAACCGCACGTCGGTGAGCGTGGGAAGAGTCCGGTCGACCGTCAAAGTCGTGTCTCCGGTCCGCTCGACGACCAGCGCCTCAGCGACGGCCATGTTGAACACGGCGGCCCCGGACTGGTCGAGACGCCCATACTTGCTGGTCGGCAGCGAGTCCCCGCTACTCGAGAAGCGGATCACGGACCCGGTGACATCCGATGGCAGGACGGTGCCGGTCACGAACGTGACGGTCTGTCCGGACGTCGAACAGGTGCGCGCGGAGTAATCGCGGATCCGAACCGGCATCGGCCGGGCCCCGTACGACAGGGCATAGAGGCGGGATTCGTTGGGCGCCGGAGCGAGGACGATCACGCGCCGGCCGTAATAGCTGGCCGAACGACGGATCGTGTACCACTCCGGGAACCCGGTCGAATCGAACGCCGACTGCAGGGCCTCATTGTCATCCGCGGGCACGAACTCGAGCGGGTACATGCTCTGCTGGTCGATCAGCGTGCCGACCTTCAGGAAGTCATCCGGCAGCACATACTCATCCCGCCACAGATTGAACGTCTCGCCGGCAGCGACGTCCTCGCCAGGGTTCTCTCCGGCGCGCAGGGTGATAATCGAATCGCTGACCCTGGATTCGACGTCGTAAGTGTGGTCGCCGAATTTGATCCGGCCGAACGCCGCCCAGGACGGCCACGTGCCGGTCGTCAGCGCCACCTGCCGCGAGCTGTGCGTGTAGGCGACCGTGCCGGTGCTGTACGGCAACTGAGTGCGGAGCATCGCCCGGCGGCTGTAATAGCTCCAGTCGGCCTGTTGCGGCAGACGGATGAGCGCGTTGTCCACCGCCCGCATCGCCGCGCGCAGCATCGTCCCGTTTTGGTTCGGGAGCTGGAAGACGTCGACCAGCAGATCGACGGCATCCTGATAGGTCCAGAGATCTTCGACGAGATCGCTGGTCGGCGCCGGCAGTGGAGTAACCGGCGAACCGCCAATGACGTCCGGCATCTCAGGTCACCGTCGAGGATCCATCCGCCGCGACTGTCAGCGTCTTCGGATTATCGCTGAAGTTCAGCCCGGCTTTCTGGCGCCAAATGTAATACGTTCCCGCATCGCAGTGGAACGTCACTACTCCATTGGCGCTGGTTCTCCCGCTGGCGTAGATGTTTGTGGAGGGACTGCTGCTGGTCGTCGTGAGGATCACGTCGCACTCTGAGACCAGTGTGACCCCTCCCGCCTGGTAGATCGCGAGCGGGATTGAGAACGCGCCCGCGCCGGTACCAGCCGAGAGCGCAGCAAGCGCATCCTCGATCGCCTTGAGGTTGTCGCCGCTCGCCCAGCTGGGGCCCTTGATCGCCACCAGATGGTCGATGATTGTGTTTTGGTTGGCAGCCGTCGCATCGCCGCCGCCGGCCGACAGATTGTCTCGAATCGCCTCCTGAGAGTCGCCGCTGGATCCGCCGGAGAACGTGCCAGACCCGGCGCCTGTCGCATTGATCTCGGTCAGCGCTGTGCTGTCCGGAGTCTGCTTTCCAGCCATGGCCCCCAGCCACTGAGCCAAGAGCGTGATGCCAGTGAACTTCGCGGCGAGAGTCGCCAGGTTCGTCAACAGCGTGCTGACGTTCGTCCCAACCGTCGCGAGCGACGCAGCCGTCGCAAGGCTGGCGGCGGCAATGGAGGCGGCAGCCTGGGTCTGAATGCGGGTCTGCTGCGTGGCGTTGAAGTCACCGGTCGACTCGTCGATCTGAATGTCCCCGTCCGAATTTTCCGTCCCGGCCAAAAAGTCCTTGCTCGGCAGCTTCGTGTGGATCGCCTCGAGTTTCGTCCGGTCAGCGCTGGTGAAATCAACCGCAGTTGTGTCGACAATCACGCTCGTGTTGCCGTACAGGCGGGTTGCACCACCCTCGACCACGCTGAATGTCCAGACCAACTGCTCGAGATCATCCGTCGTGCTAGCCGTGTAAATCCAGCGGTAGCGCCCAGTGGAGACCAACGAGCCAGTCGCCGAGTCGAGTCGCGCCGAGAGATCTGTCCCGCCCTGATCAACCAACGCGACCGTCGGCGCAGAGTCTGGCGCCTCCATGTTTCCGGCGGCATCGTACAGCAGCAGTTCGATTCGATACGTCGTCGTCCCGGAATCAGGCCGCTCGATCGCCACAGGGACAACTCGCACCACGCGGGTGTTGTTCTGGATCGCAAGAACCTCAGCTTGGCTGGCAACCGCACCGCCGACGTTGAGATTATCGAGGTACCCTGCACGGGCGCTGGTGTAGTTGGCCGTGCTCAACGCCGTCGCCGATGGAGCAAGGCTCGTGAGACCTGAACCGGTGGCGCCGATGCGCGCAAAACTGTCGCCCGTCTGGTTCACAGACTGCGCTGTGGCGACCGGGCTCGTGACGTTCCAGAACGCCTGCCAGGCAGCTGCGATCCGACCAGTCGCGCCTTCAGACAGTGCCGTGGTGATGATCTCAAGGATACTCGACTTCATGTTGCCGTTCGCCGTCAGCGCAGCAGGGAGGCGAGCGGTGATATCCCCTGCTGTCTGCGCCGTTCCGGACCCGCTGGGTCCGACCTTCACAGCGTTCGCGTCGGCAAGTCCGTCGGCATCCACAACGAGATCGCGCCCAGGAGTCGTAGGTTTGAGATACCCAACCGCGCTCGCCGCGAACACATCGTCGTACACTTCCTCCTCAATCACCTGCATCCGCACGGGAGCACACGCATTCACCGTGTCATCAATCGCCACCGTCAGCAACCCAACGGTGTCAGTGTCCGAGGTCGTCAGCACCACGTCGTAGGTTCCGGCGCTCACG
>CAYXEY010000277.1:0-7094 GCA_964464105.1 uncultured Planctomycetaceae bacterium | reverse complement strand
CGCCGTCGCAGGTGAGCAGCACCTGGGCCTCGCTGTTCGGCGGGATCGTGTCGCCGCCGCTCACCACCACCAGCGACGCGTCGGTATCAAAGGCGTCTTCGATCGCGTTGCGGCTCGCGCTGGCCAGCAGCTCCGGCTCGGCTGGAAAGGCCGTGTCATTCACGATTCGCACTACGACGGTCGGCTGGAGCAGCCGGGCCAAAAAGTCCTGACTGCCGCACCCCGCGGATAGACCGGCTGACGTCGCCAGGGCAAGCCACATCGCCGATTGAATTCGAACGCATCGCATGGTGCAGACTCCAATGGGGTCCAAGTCAGCGTGAAAGCTACGCCGGCGGAAGCCCCCACACTCAATCGGTTGCACCCGCTCTCCGACTTTGCACTCGGACCCAGAATCGCGTCAGGGCCGAGAATAAGTGCATTCGCATGGCCAAGATTGGCGTATCTCTTTGCAGGACAACGAGTTGGATGTTCAGCGATGCCTGTGTTACCCCGCATCCAGAGCCTATCTGAAATGCCGCAAGTCACGGTTTTTAGCGGCCAAAGACACTCGCGGGGACCCCCGGTCAGGGCCTATAGTGTTGTGGACGCATGGTCTTGCTCCTCCAGCCTCGCGGCAATCATCAGGAATCGACATGAACGAGAAACGAGTGGGAAGTGTTGTCGGCATGATCGCCGTCGCCGTGGCCCTGATCTGCACTGCAAATGTGCAGGCGGTCATCAAGTCGGTCACCGCGCAAGTCAACGCGGAAGTTCGGCAGAACGCCAATGGCGGCGGCACTCAGCAGAGCGATATCGCCCAGCAGTCATTCCCCGGCCAGGTGAGCGTGCCTCCGGCCATCGCCAAGGCGCGACTCGACCAGTTCGACACTGACGGCTCGCTGGTGGGTTCGGCACAGGTCGCCACGATCTTCACCCAGCCGGTCTTCCCGTTGTTCCTTCAGCCACCCAGCGACCTCGGTCTCGATGTCGCCGGATTCAGCAATGATCATCGTACATATTGGACAGCCCGAGGCTCGGGCGTGGAAACGCGCACGATCTCACTGTCTGCATCTGAGCTGTCCGGCACGTATTTGCCGGGGGACATCGCCACACTTCGCAGCCGCATAGTGATCTCCGGGGCCATGATCATCGCATCGCTCAACAGCGGTCAGGATCTATCCGGTGCGAGTGTGAAGTTCCAATTCAGCGTAACCCAGCGCCGCCCAAACCTGGCTGAAACGACGCCGATCTTCGGCGCCATGACGATCAACGGCGGCCCCGGTGGAGCGGTCACCACGCAAGGCGAGGGCATCATGGCCCTGCAGAGCCCCCTGGTGGTCGATTTCAACGGCGTCATTCCCGAACTGCCGCAGGTCAAGGCCATCCTGTTTACCGGCATGACCTTCCCCTACGATTATGAAATCGCGGTCGATGAGAGTTTTGAGCTGCAATTGATCGTGGGCGCCGATGTCGTGACCCGTGACGACGGCGTGGGCTGCGCCGCCATATTCGGGACCCCTCAGATCGGCATGGGCGAAATCTTCCAACGGACTCGCAACAGCGATAGTGGCGAGAAGCTCCAGGAAGCCATTTCAGCCCAGGTCGACACCACCGGCGCGGCCTATGTCCAGCCGGCGGCCTCGCCCGCGCCACTCTGCGGCATCTTCGGGGGCAATGCGGCCCTGCTCGGCGTGGCCACCATGGGTGCCTTCGTCGCTGCAAAGCGCCGCCTGCGGTCGCGCGTCCGAACCGGAGACTAGAATGAATTGCGCCATGCTTGCGGCGCGCGACACCGGGGCGATTCTTCAGTACGGCGGCATTCTGATCGTCGCACTGATTTTGCTGGGCACCATCGTCCTGTGGCTTCGGCGGAGGTACCTCGCCGACGACACGACGCAGGTGGATGGCGTATGGTCGCTGCAACAATTGCGCGACCTGCGCATCACTGGGGAAATCAGTGAGGATGAGTTTCAAAGGCTCCGCGCGGAGATGATCGGGCGGCATGCATTGCGCAGCACCGACCCGCAGGAATCGACGGGTGTCGATGCACAGGCCGACGTGGAAGGGAATCAGATCAAGCAGCCCTCGGATGACAGTCGATAGATTGCGTGCGTTCAGCGTTGTGAAGGGCCATTAAGTGACTTTCTGCTCGCTGACTTCAACAACCTGTCTGCTACGATCCTCCGGCACACTTTCAAGGAATCACAACGTTGAGCAACGGCAATAAAGGCGGCGGAACAGGACCCAGCGGCCCGCGCGGCCCCAGCGGCGGCAACGGCGGCGGAAGCGGCAACGCGCCCCCCGGCGGACTGAAGAAGCGCCGCCCCAGCACGTGCAGTTTCTGCGGCAAGACCCATCGTGAAGTCGGCCCCATGGTCGAAGGCCCGAACGATGCCTACATCTGCTCGGCCTGCGTCGATCTCTGCCACAACATCATCCGCCAGGAAAAGCGCCGCGCCGGCGGTGTGCGCCCCAGCATCAGCAAGACCCCGACCCCGCGCAGCATCCTCGAGTTCCTCGATCGCTACGTGGTCGGACAGACGCACGCCAAGCGGTTCCTCTCGGTCGCGGTGCACAATCACTACAAGCGCATCGCCCATGCCGAGCGGGCCGAGGCCGACGACGTTGAAATTGACAAGAGTAATATTCTGCTCGTCGGGCCAACCGGCTCCGGCAAGACGCTGATGGCCCGCAGCCTGGCCCGCGTGCTCGATGTGCCTTTCGCCATCGGCGACGCGACCACGCTGACCGAGGCCGGCTACGTCGGCGAAGACGTGGAGAACATCCTGCTGCGCCTGTTGCAGGCCGCCGACTTCGACGTCGAGGCGGCCCAGCGTGGCATCATCTACATCGACGAAATCGACAAGATCGCCCGCAGCGCCGGCAACGTCAGCATCACCCGCGACGTCTCGGGCGAGGGCGTGCAGCAGGCCTTGCTCAAGATGATCGAGGGCACGGTCGCCAACATCCCCCCGCAGGGCGGCCGCAAACATCCCGAGCAGCAATACATTCAGATGGACACCAGCCAGATTCTGTTCATCTGCGGCGGCACCTTCAGCGGCCTCGAAGACATCATCAAGCGGCGCATCGGCGGCAAGGCCATCGGTTTCGCCACCGAGGATGCCGACGAGTCGTCTACACCGCATCAGCGCGGACGGCTGCTCTCCAAGGTCGTGCCCGAGGATCTCATCGAGTTCGGCATGATCCCCGAATTCGTCGGACGCCTGCCGGTCGTGTCTACGCTCAATCCGCTGGATGAGTCGGACATGGTGCACATCCTGACCGACCCGCGAAACAGCCTCTGCCGCCAATACGAGAAGCTCTTCGAGTTCGCCGGCAGCGAGCTGGTCTTCACACCGGAATCGCTTCGCGAAATCGCCCGCCGCGCCCTGGAGCGCGACACCGGCGCCCGTGCCTTGCGCGCGGTCTGCGAATCCTTCATGCTCGACATCATGTTCGAGCTGCCCGAGCCCGGCCGCGAAGGCCGCTACGTCATCACCCCGCAGGTCGTCCGCGGCGAGGTGAAGGCCCGGCCCGAGGCTGCCCGCAAGGAATCGGCATAAGGTCCCTCTCCAAGCAGTGACGTCGAAACGTAGCGTCCCCCCTCTGTGGGGGACGACGAATGCCTCCACTTTCGCTCATTTTGCTAACCCAGCCCCCTGGATTCACCCGATAGCAATTTCGGCGGCGCGCAAAGTCTGCGCTGTCACCGGCAACAAGGGGCACGCGACATCATGAGCACCATCAACGTCGTCACCATCATCTGCCCGAGTCTCAAATGCCGCCGCGCGTTGCAGGTGCCTGAGCATGTTCGCGGACAGTTGGTCCGTTGCCGGCATTGCGGAACCACGTTCCTCGTCCCGCAACCCAAGACGGCGTCCAAGCCTCAGCCTCCTGAATCTCAGGATGAAAAAGACTAATGCTTTAACTTTGGCTTTGGCTTTAGCTTTGGGTT
Organism: uncultured Planctomycetaceae bacterium; assembly: GCA_964464105.1. Classification (GTDB taxonomy): domain Bacteria; phylum Planctomycetota; class Phycisphaerae; order UBA1845; family UTPLA1; genus CAYXEY01. The sequence continues at coordinate 3,157 of CAYXEY010000277.1, read as the reverse complement.
TGGCTTCAGATCAGGATTCTCGAATGAGCTGATGAAGGTGTGCCACTGCTTCAAGCAGTGCCTGCATGAGAAGACGCACTCGGTCGACTCACTGCTTGAAGCAGTGGCACCCTCACCGAGCTTCACCAATCGTCGCAATTGACCCGGCAAAATCCGCGCCAGCATCTATCCAGTTTCCTGGACTTGGGTCCAGTATTGTGTCGAACCGTGCGACGCGGATCGATGCGAAATCGACATTCGCGGTTATGGGGTGCGGCGTCGCTCAACGAGCGGCTCGCTCGTGACGATAAGAAGACCATGCCGGCGGCGACGGGCCACCGGTGCTCCGGGGTTGATGCGAGTCTCCCCGCGGCAACCGCCAACCCGCCGCCGCCGGTTTTTTATTTCCACGCCGCGACCAGCGCCGCCCCGGCGATCACCAGGCTGATCGACGCCTTCACCACCAGACCCATCAACCGGCCGACGGTCGCCCCCAGCCCGGCGTTCATGCTCTTGCCCATCTCGTTGTGAATGCTGAGTTCCCCGATGAGCGCGCCGCCGAAGCAGCCGATCATGCCGCCGGCGATGGTGCCGATCACCGGAATCGGAACGAGACCGGTGAACATAAGCATGCCCACGAATCCGCCGATCAGCGCCCCCACCTGGGCCTTGCGGCTGGCCCCGGTGCGTTTGACCATGACCGCTGAGGCCGCGAACTCGATGATCTCACCAATAGTGGCGAGCACGACGAGCGCCCCCAGCCACCTCCATCCAACGCGCGCCCAGTCGTAATGCCAGTCGAACAACGCCGTTGCCGCGATGGTCAGCCATGCGCCCGGCAGTTGCAGAATGGAGAGCGAAATTCCGACCACTGCCGCGACGCATAGGCCGATATACCACGTCCACTCCATTACTTGGTCGCCCCGGGCAGATCGCCCATGCCGCTCAGGTATTCAATGAAGTCGGTCTTGGTCAGCACGCCAACCGGCTGGTCTTTCTCGGTCACAATGATCGCGGCCGCGCCGAGCGACAACGCCTTGAAGCCCTGCTCGATCTCGGTCTCTTTCGACATCTTGGGAAACGGACGGCCCATCACGTCGCCAACTTGTTTCGTGTTGATGTCCACGTGATCAAACACCAGTTGCATGGCCGAAACTTCCTGCATCGCGCCCACGATTGCGCCCTTGTCATCGGTGACCGGCAACTGCGAAATGCCGATCTTGCGCATGATGTCGACCGCCTTGCGGACGCTGTCTTTCGTGGTGACGGTGAGCAATGCCGGCACGTCGCCCTTGCTGATCAACACGTCGCCGAGCGACAAATCGCGGCCTGGAGGAGCCAGGAACCCCTGGGCCTGCATCCACTCGTCGTTGAAGATTTTTGACAAATAGCCGCGACCCGTATCCGGCAACAGCACAACCATCAGCCGCCCCGCCGGCAGATCCTGAGCCACCTGCAACGCCGCGCACACCGCCGTGCCGCACGAGCCGCCGACCAGCAATCCTTCCTCCCGCGCCAGACGCCGGCACATTGCGAACGAGTCCTTGTCCGACACGTTGATGACCTTGTCGATGATCTTTAGATCCACGGTGCGCGGGACGAAGTCCTCGCCGATGCCTTCCACTTTGTACGGCGCCGGCATCGCCCCCTGCGTGTAGATCGACCCCTCGGCGTCAGCGCCGATGATCTTGATCGCCGGGTTCTTCTCCTTCAGGAACTTCGCCGTGCCGCTGATCGTCCCGCCGGTGCCCATGCCCGCGACGAAATACTCGATCTTGCCATCCGTCTGCTTCCAGATCTCCGGGCCCGTGGAGATGTAATGGGCATGCGGATTGTTCGGGTTCTCAAACTGATTGGGCTGGAAGGCCCCGGGTATTTCGGCAGTCAGCCGGTTGGCCACGCTGTAGTAGCTCTCCGGGCTGCGCGCCCCCACGGTCGGCACCGTCACCACTTCCGCGCCATAAGCGCGAAGCAGTTGAAACTTCTCCGGGGCCATCTTGTCGGGCATGACCAGGATGCAGCGGTAGCCCTTCACCGCCGCGGCCATGGCCAGCCCGGTGCCGGTGTTGCCGCTGGTCGGCTCGATGATCGTGCCGCCGGGCTTGAGCAGCCCTGCTTTCTCCGCCTCCTCCAGCATGTGCAGGGCCGGACGGTCCTTGACCGACCCGCCGGGGTTGAGGTACTCGACCTTGGCGACGATCGTGCATTTGATGCCGGCGGTGACTTTCTTCAGGCGAATCAGGGGCGTATTCCCCACCAACTCCAGGATGGAATCGTAAATCTGCATGGGATGTACTCGTGCGACAGACAGGCAGGCGCGACCGATCCGTAAGCCGGCAAAATGCCTCGACTGAACACGGGCCGGTGCGTGGTTTAATGCTACAAGTGGGCGGGCGAGGTTTCAAGCAGTGGCAACACACACTGTGGATCCCCGTGATCGACCTTTTTCCGCAGCGTTGTCAGATACAATGGGGCAAATCATCACATGGAGGCACGCAATGCAGCCCTTATTGCGACTGATGTCGATGTTGCTGTTCATGAGCGTCACAGGTTGCTCAGCCATTCTCACCTCGGGCCCCATGCCGGAGCGACTCTCGCCTGAAGAGCAGGCAAGAGTCGATTCCTCCTGGAACAACGCTTTCAACCCGCCCAACAGAATCGATCGGACCCTGCTGCTGGACGTCCTCCGGACCTATCAGCTTTACTGGCATGGCATCGATCGCATCGACGCAAGAATTGAAAAGAATCTGCCTCAGGGGCGCGTGGTCATGTCCCTGCATTATGATCGACGTCTGGCCGACAATGAGAGCGATTTCATTGTTACCGCTTACGACAAAATAGGAAACGTACTTCGCACAGAGCGGTACTCGCGGGCGGATATCGACGAGCGAGATTGGTTGTATCAATTCGGTCATCCTCCCGGTGACGACTCAAAAGATCGAGAAGCCAGACTGAAGGCACACCAGGATCGGGTCAATTTGCGAATGCGTGAGATTCGCACGGCCACGCAGCCCGCCGGATGGTCTGACGAGGATTAACCTGTTGGCAACCAGAGACCGATCGATGCGCCCTCATTCTCAAAAATCGCTCACAGCGCACTCGCTGGCCATCATCCTCAACTGCGTTCTCATCGCATCGAACTCTCTCGCTCAAAGCGCCGCGCCGTCGTCGCAGGCCG
>CAYXEY010000276.1:0-7165 GCA_964464105.1 uncultured Planctomycetaceae bacterium | reverse complement strand
GGGACAGTGCCACGGCATGCTGGCCAATCGCGCGGGCATCGATGGGCGTCGCGCAGAGGCCGCTGCCGGATTAACGGAGGCGATTCGTTGTTTCGAGACCGCCCTGGCCATCAATCCTCGCTCGACGTCGGCGGCTACCAATCTTCCCCGTGCCCGCCAGAGCCTCGAGAGCCTCATGCCGCAAAACCCCTGATTTCGCGGTCAATCCGGCCGCTCGCGGCCATGTTTCTACTTGTCATGATTGCGGGGCAGCAACGGCCCGCAAACACACCCGTCGCGGCATCCGGGCCGGCGTCCGCGCCGACGGGGCCACGAATCGTCGATTTCGGCGAGGGTCTCAAGATCAATTACATCGATCGGCAGGTTGAAGTGGCGGGCGAGGTCATCCTGCGCGACGGCCCGCTGGAGTTGTTTGCATATGCCAAGGCGGCGGCGCCCAAGGAGCATGAGTCGATCGTGCTGGTGCGGTCCAAACCCGAGCGAGTGTTCATGGCACTCGGATTGATTGGCGCAACGCCCGGGAAGCCCCTTCGTTGGTTTTATGAAACCGAAACACTGCGGCCAGCGACCGGCGACCCGATCGAAGTGCTGGTCAGATATCGCGACGGTAAGAATGAGCGAGAGGTGCATGCCACCGACTGGATGCTGGACGCGGCGGCGCGCAAGCCCATGCCGCGCACGCATTGGATTTTCTGCGGCTCGGAGCGAACGGAATCCGGCGAATTTGCCGCGAATATGGAGGGTACGCTGGTGACAGTTGTCGACTTTACGACGTCGTTGCTGTCGCTGCCGCAGCAGCATTCCGATGCGGATTCAGAATTGTGGCTGATTGCGAATGAGCGGGCCATCCCACCGCTGGGAACGCCGGTGACCCTTCTATTGCGACCCAAATCTACAATGATCCATGTTCGACTGATCAGCGCGAGTGAGGCAGAAGTCGATGGTCGCCGCATGCCGCTCAAAGAGGTGCGTGCGGCCGTGCAGCATTACACATTCGGATGGGTTGATCGGGCCCATGTCGTGGTCGGGATTGATCCGCGGGCCAATGCTCAAACTACGACAAAGTCTGAGATTGAGCTGTCCAAGGAGCTCGAAATGCTGGGAATCGCGTCGAGCCGAATTTCAGCCAAAAATCTCAAGGACCCGCAGAAGTCCGGTCGGTTGGGGGCGGAATCAACCAGCCAGCCTCGGTAAACACGTGGAAAAGCAAAGTCCGATAAGCGTTTCCAATTAGCGGGGTCGCGGGGTCGCTAAGCCGTTGTTTTTGCGAATCTTAGTGAGGTTTCCCCGCAATCGGGTGGACTTCAAGTGGGCAGAGCTCGCTTTTTCCGTAATTGCCGATAACGTTCGAAAAATGCAGGCTTTACAAGGGGCTCGGGTGGGCCTATGGAATCCCGGAAAAATGGGTGAAAAACACTGATTATTTTCTGCGGGAGTCGATCCGAAATCCTTGACACAGTTGCATCCGGCGTGGTAAAGTTAAGGGACGTGGTGAAAGAACTACGTTTGTATAGGAAGGGAAATCAGGATGAATAGGCGCGTCTTCTCAATTGCTGTGGCAAGCTCCTTTGCGATGCTTGTTTCAGTCGCGGCCGCAACGACGATCAATCCCGGTCAAGCCATTTTGACCAACGGGACGAACGCCGGCGCGGATCCTACTCTTGGTGGCGGAGTCGTCATTGCCTCGAACGCAACGCCGTTCGTTGGCTTGGACAGCTTCGCAAACATCAAGTTCACGGGCACTCTTTACGCGAATGTCGTTCGCGAACTGTCGGGTACGCTGAGCTTTTACTACCAGATCCACAACGACGCGACCTCGCTTGACGCGTTGGAGCGGTTTACGAACCAGGACTTCAGTGGTTTCACCACTGATGTCGACTACCGAACTGATGCCCAGACCGGAATCGCCGGTGGAAGTGCATTGGTCGGAACCATCGGTTCGCGATTCGCGACGCGAAGTTCGACCGGCGCTGTCGTCGGTTTCAACTTCAACGCCACGGGCGTTCCGCAGGGTGCTGACTCTTACTGGCACGTCGTCCGAACCAATGCGACCTTCTACACGAACGGTTCGACGGCCCTCCTGAACGGTGGTATCGCCACGGTTCAGACCTATGCTCCGCTCGTTCCGGAGCCGGGTTCGCTCGCCTTGTTGGCCATGGGTGCCATGCTGCTCCGACGCAAGCGCTAATTTCGCACTCAACCCGATTCGACCTATTCAAACCCCCGCATCTCTAACGATGCGGGGGTTTTCATTTTTACTTGACTCCCAACCAGAGCAGATCGACTGGGAGACTAAGAACCGTGCGGTTCGATAGGAACGCGCCTCGCGCTTGGGGGCGAGACCGGCCGTTAAGCTCGCTTCACTGCGGGGGATTCTCTGGAGATCATTGGCATCTCCGGTCGGGGCGGTACTGACCTATTCGCCGAGTTCAGTCACCGCCAGGTCGGAATCTACCGATTCCAGCGCCGAGCTGTCTGGGGAATTCAAATTGGTTCAGGAGTTTTTCCAAGGAATGGCCGTGACTAAATTCGGGGGGTATCGATGCACACCTTTGGTGCTAAACGGACCTCGCGCCACCAACTGTGATTCTGATCTGTGCCCCGTAAGCGGGTCCGATAATGTTCGGACAATCCCTGGAGTTTGATAAACGCGCCAAGCGGGGCGGATTCTGGCGTATCGTGCATCCACGGACTGCGAATGCATATGCACAGGCAGCGTTGAACGAGCAGGAGTTTTCATTCGAAGGACCCGAAAAATATTCCGGAAAGTGTTGAACAAAAGTAGGTCCGGGTATGGGAAAATGCGTGAAGAAGGCTCGCAAACACTTGACATTGTGCATTGAATTGCGTTAATCTGATGTCTTGTACGGGATAAATCCGTAGCCTCATAAGGAAGGGAAAAAGGAATGAACCGGCGGGTATTTGCATCAGCGGTCTGTGCGTTCTCTATGTTTGTCTGCGTCGCCTCGAGCGCGCGGGCGGCGAATCTGGCTCCAGGCGGCACGGTTCCGCTGCCCGGAACCACACTGGGTGCCGATCCGACCCTTGCGGGCACGGTAATCGCGTCAACCCCCGTGACTCCGTTCGTCGGCTTGGACAACTTTAACGTGGTGCGATTCACCGGCACCATGGAGTCGCATTGCGTTCTCGAAGCGGCCACCAATACCGTTTCGATCTACTACCAGGTCCACAACGACGCCAACTCGCTGGATCCCATCGGCCAGCTCACCAACACCGATTTCGGCGGTTGGACGACGGATGTCAACTACCGGCTCGATGCCATGGTCGGCATCGCTGGCGGTAGCATTTTCCCCGGCACTCAGTCAGCCACTGAAGCCACTCGCAGCGCGGGCGCGGGCGGTCAGGTTCGGTTCCACTTCATCGGCGCCCCGATTGGCAACGGCGAATTGGCCCAGGGCACGACCTCGCTGTGGCATGTCATTCGAACGAATGCTCCCGCCTGCACCCTCGGCAATACCGCGGTCATCAACGGCGGAAACGTCAATGTCGTGACCTTCGCTCCGATTCCGGAGCCGGCGACGTTCGGTCTTCTGGCGCTGGGCGCGTTGTCGCTGCTTCGCCGCCGCCGCTGATTTTCGACAAACAACTAATACATTCCGATGGCCTCGATCGCTTAGCGCGGTCGAGGCCATTTTTTTTGCGCAGGACGCAAAATTGAGACAACAATAAAAAAACCGAGGCCACGCATGTGGCCCCGGCCTGGTGGGAAGAACCGCCTTTCGTGCACAAGGGTTGTCCACGAAAGCGGGTTGTGGGTTTTGTCCCTGGAGCCCGCGGATGAACCCATTCAGATAGGTTCGTATCCGCATTGCTCAAGACCTGCACCGATGTTCGGACCTTTGCTCGCGTCCGATTAGCAATTTTCTTTGACAAGGGTCGTGAATTCGCAGGAATGACGATCGAATGGAATCGCCGATTTGAAAGCGGCGCAGAAAATGCCGACCTGCATCGTTATGCCGGGGATCTATGCGGGCCGAGCGGCTGGCGGCCAGATCGTCCGTAGTGCGGTCAAAATGGTGCGCGTCGCGGAGGATTTGTTCAACGTGTAAAAATGGATGCCCGGAGCCCCGCGTTGCAACAGATCCAGGCACTGGGCCGTGGCGTAAGCGACGCCCAGGCTGAGGACTGCGTCGTCAGAGTCCTTCAAACGGTCCAACTCGGTCAGCAAAGACTGCGGAATCGTCGCTCCACACATGGACGTGAAGCGGCGGACCTGATCGACATTGGTGATCGGCATGATGCCCGGCACGATGGGCACGCCAATCCCCGCGGCGCGGGCGCGGGCGGTGAAGTCGAAGTACTTCTGATTATCGAAAAAGAGCTGCGTGACCAGGAAATCAGCCCCGGCATCGACCTTGGCGGTCAGATGGCGCAGATCTGCGTCGAGATCCCGTTTTCCATCGGCGGCGACGCATTCCACGTGCCCCTCGGGGTAACAGGCCCCGCCGATGCCGAATCGAGGAAACTCGGCCCGGATGAAAGCGGCCAGTTCATTGGCGAATTTGAAACCGCCGGGGGTGGCGGTGAAGCCATCGGCCCCCTTGGGCGGATCGCCGCGAAGGGCCAGCACATTCTCGATATTGGCTGTTGCCAGACGCGAGAGCACGGCATGCAACTCATCGCGGTCCGAACCGACGCACGTCAAATGGGCCATCACGTCGATGCCGTGATGCCGCTGAATCTCGCTGACCAGTTCGATGGTCCGATCGCGCGTGCTGCCGCCGGCGCCATAGGTGACGGAGACAAATGTCGGTTTAAGGTCGCGTAACGAGGCGATCGACTGCCGAAGCTGATCCAGTCCGGCGTCTGTCTTGGGCGGAAAGAACTCAAAGGAAAAGCACGGCCGGCCGGTCGCGAGCAGTTGGCGAATACGCATGGGCTTGAGGGTGATTCCTTTCGCGCGACGGACGCTGCCGTGGACAACCAGATAACTTCAGGCGGGCGTCTTCGGCGCAGGCTCCTTGCCGTCCGGCGTCGACTTTGCGCCAACCGGCTCCTTCAGGGCCTTGTCGACATCGGCCAGAAACTTCTCATCCTTCATTGGCTCGACCTTCGGTCCGTACCTACCGACGACTTCCCCCCGGCGGTTGATGAGGAATTTCGTGAAATTCCAGGGAATTTCGCCGCCAAAGGCGTGTCCCTTGTCGGTGGCGGTCAGGTACTTGTAGAGCGGGCACATGTCGTCGCCCTTGACCGACACCTTGGCAAGGATCGGAAACGTAACCGCATATTTAGACGTGCAAAATTCCTTGATCTCCGAGTTGGCGCCGGGTTCCTGTTTGCCGAAGTTGTTGGCCGGCACCGCAATCACCACCAGCCCCGCGTCCTTGTGCTTTTCGTAGAGCTTCTCCAGCGGAGCATATTGTTTGGTGTAACCGCACTTTGAGGCCGTGTTGACCAGCAGCACGACCTTGCCGGTGTAATCAGCGAGGTTGACCGGCTTGCCGTCGATGTCCTTCATGGTGAAGGCAAGCGCCGGGGCCTTTGCGGTCGAAGTGGACTCGCCCGATTTCTCCGTGGACTTGGCCGGCGGGTTCTTGTCAGCCGGTGGATCGGCCAGCGCCCGACTCGACCGGTAGAGGAGAATGCCGACAACGGCGATGATGGCCAGGGTTGCAACAAGTCCGGCGGGGCGAAACATCGGTAAGCCTCCTGAGGACGGGAATCCAACGCAAACGTCAGTCCGATCCCGTTCACCGCATTCTCACTACGCCGGGATGGGGCGTCAACTTGCCGCATTGGGTTCGTACAGCTGACCGGATAGACTTCCGCCGTGAACGCCACCGCCATTATCCCCGCCCGCTACGGCTCGACCCGTTATCCCGGCAAGCCGCTGCTGCGCGACTCAGGCAAGTACCTCATTCAACACGTCTATGAGCGCACGGCCAAGGCCAGGCATATTCGCGATGTCGTGGTGGCGACGGACGATCAGCGGATCCTCGACGCGGTTCGCGGCTTCGGCGGCCGGGCGGAAATGACCCGCGCAGACCATCCCAGCGGGACGGATCGCGTCGCCGAATGCGCTGCGGCGCTGGGTCTCGCCGCCGACAGCCTCGTGCTGAACGTGCAGGGCGATGAACCCGAGATGGACCCCGGCCACCTGGATCTGCTGGTGGAGATCATGCACCGGCTGGGCGATTGCGGCATGGGCACGCTGGCGTGTCCCTTTGCGGCGGACGGGCCGCGTGAAGGCCCCGGCTCACCGGTCGATCCCAACCGGGTGAAGGTGGTGGTCGATGCCGCGGGCCGTGCGTTGTATTTCTCGCGCAGTCTTATTCCCTATCCGCGCGACACGCAGGGGCGGGTGGATGACCCGTCGCGCTGGCTGCTGCATCTGGGTGTGTATGCCTATCGCATGCCATTCCTGCAGTCGTATTCCACACTAAATGGAGGTTCCACCTCGAACGCATGCGGGCAACTTGAAGTACAGCTCGAGGAAATCGAGAGGCTTGAGCAGTTGCGAGCGCTGGCGTGGCGGGGCGACAGCGGGGGAATTGCGGTTGCGATCGTGGATAAGGCAGCGCCAGGGGTGGATACGCCCGAGGATTATGCGGCGTTCTTGAAGCGAATGAAGAATGAAGAATTGAGAATGTAGAAATAGGAAGCGTGCAGACACGCAGTTCTTATTTCTACATTCTCAATTCTACATTCTCATATGATCGAGCATTGATCGGCCCGCAGCCAGCCGTTTTTTCCGTCGGGCAATTCAACGTAGAACCACTCGCGGTTCTCGACATCGCGTCGCGTCTCACGAATGCGCACCTCGACGCCTTCGCTGAGTGGGCGATCCAACTGCGGATCGTAGTTCTCGCCATAGCCCTTGCGCAGCATCACGTTGTCGGCCGTCAGCACGCCTTCGGTGATGTGCGAGCGATGATAGGAATCGACGGCGATACTGACGAGCAGCACGACAGCGAGAATCGCAACCGGCCACCTTACCCAGGCGAGCCATGCAGCACGGTAGCGAAGCGATCGTCCGACGCTGAGCAGCAGCCAGAAGACTGAATATCCCGCGAGCGCGAGTGTGAGGCGCGATGAGAATGCCGTGTGATAATGCCAACTGAAGACGGTTGCGGCGAACTGACTGAGAGCCGGCGGCGGGATCGGCGTCTGGCAACGCGATCGTGCGAACTCCAGGTTGCGT
>CAYXEY010000275.1:5809-7176 GCA_964464105.1 uncultured Planctomycetaceae bacterium | reverse complement strand
TTCATTGAAACGGCGCGGCGGCCCCTCCCGCAGAATGGCGACGCGAATCCGCGCTGAGTCCTCATCCACCTTGGCACCCGGCTCCACTTTCGCCGTAATCCAAGGCTTGGAGGCGTTCAACCTGGCGATCCGCAGCGGCTGGCCGTCCGTGCGGGTGATGGTGGTGAATTGGGCGGCCTCATTCACGCCGAACTCCAGGACGGGGGCGACCGTCATCGGGTTGACGTCGTAGAGCGGCGTGTAATCCGCCTTGATGGTGAGCGCAACTTCGGGAGTCTGCGGATCGTCCCCGATGGAGAGCGTGTCGTGCATGAAATGTTCGGCGGCGCGGGCGCAGATGGCCATCAACTGCGACACGCTGAAGCTTTCCAGAATACGCTTGGCCTGTGTCGCCATTTGTAGATTTAACCCTTTCACCTTCCGGCCCGATAGGGCCAACGATCGTAGCCAGGGGCTTCAGCCCCTGGATTGGGAGTTAATTGTACCTTCCCGCCCGGGAGGGCGGACGAAGCGCTCGTGCGCGGGTGCATCGTCTTCATGAATAGCAACGGGCGGGTCATTGAACGCTTCGTCCGCCCTCCGGGCGGGGGAAAAATACAATCCGCTACCAGGGGTTGAAACCCCTGGCTACGATCGTGCGCCCTGACGGGCGAAAAAACAGCGTCTCCAAAACCAGTTACCCCTACGACGCCTTCAGCTTGGTCTCGCGTGCCGCATTGGCGGGGGCTTGTTGCTCATTGTCATTCATACGCGAAGCCTCGTCGATCGCGTCGATGCCCACGCCGTCTTCAATGTAATACCGCGGACGCTGCCGGGCTTGCTCCAGCGTGCGCCAGAGGTATTCCCCCAGCACGCCCAGCATGATCATCTGGAACCCGCCCAGCACCAGCACCACGACCATGAGCGAGGCCCAGCCTTCGATCGGCGTGCCCACGGTCAGGCGCAGTCCGGCCACGAACGCCGCATAAAGGAAGCCCAGGATGCTCGCGGCCATGCCCACGGTCGACATGGCCCGCAGCGGGAAGTACGAGAACGAGACAAACGCATCGGCGAACAGCTTCAGCCGCTTGCGCAGGTTCCACTTGGTTTCTCCGAACTTGCGTTCCTCTTTCACGTATCCGATCGACGTCTGTCGAAATCCGACCTGGGCGATCTCGCCCATGAGGAATGGCGTCGCGCCGGAGTTCTTGCGAACGGCGTCAAGGACGATGCGGTCGAGCAATGCAAAGTCCGAGCCGGACGGCGGCAGCGAAACCTGGGCCAGGCGGTTGAACAGCGTATAAAAGCTGCGCGCCATGGTTTTCTCAAACCAGCTCACACCCTCGCGCTGGTCGCGCACAGCCCAGATCACGTGAAACCCCTCTCGC
>CAYXEY010000275.1:0-5799 GCA_964464105.1 uncultured Planctomycetaceae bacterium | reverse complement strand
GGAATCAATTCGGGGGGGTCTTGCAGGTCCGCTGCGAGAAAAACCGCGCAGCGTCCTCGGCAGTTCTCCAGCCCCGCTGAAATCGCGATATGACTTCCGCGATTGGCCGATAGGCGTAAGAATCGCCAGTTGGCATTCGCATGGCAGGCGGCCGCAAGCATCGAAGGCGTTTTGTCTGCCGAATGGTCGTCGACGAAGACAACTTCTACAGTCGTTTCAGACAACGAACCGCAAAATGCGGACAGCCGCTCGAAGAGCGCCGGCAGTCCCGACTCTTCGTTATAGACGGGGATGACGATGCTCAAGACGGGCGTATCCATCTCTCGCCAATCATCGCGCTGCGTCATTTCGACGAGTCCTTCCGCCGCAGAACGGCGCTGAATTCCCGTCCCAACTCGTCCATGCCGTTGAACTCAGCCGAGAGACGGTAGGCTACGTCGTTGATCTTGGCATCATATTTTGGCTCGTCTGGAGAAACGAGCAGAGGATGCACAATGCGGGAGACAAAGTCGTACACACCGAATCGCTTGATATGCACAATGTCAAACAACTCCCGGACGAACGGCCATAAGAGAGTCTCATTGAAATCAAGGTTGAATGCGACAGGTGGCATGTGCGAGAGCCCCATCTGGACGCGCATCTGGTTCAAGCTCTCGCGGCCCTGCTGGGTGCCTTCCTGCATGATGTAATGACCGCCGGGAACCAGCACACGGGCGATGTGAGTTATTGCCTTTTTCTGATTCTCCCACGAACCCAGGTTGATGAGACATCGCTGGGAGATGACTGCCCCGAAGCTCGCGCTGGGAAGATCAAGGCTCATCAGGTCGGCCACACGGAATTGTGCGTTCTTTATATGGCCATACTCGCGCTTCGCACGTTCGATCATTCCGGGGATGTAATCGATGCCGACGATTTCTCCGGCGATCCGGCTGAATTGGGCGGTGGAAAACCCGCTGCCGCAGCCGACATCAAGAATCTTCAATCCCGGCGGGAGGTTGCGAATGATGATGTCGTTTTCCAGGGCGCGCTGGTTCGCATCGATGTGCGTCACCTTCGATTGGTCCAGTTTTGAATCGGCGGCCTGGGTTTCCCAGTGCTTTCGAATCTGTTCTACGCTGTCTTCCGGCATTGGCTTATCTCCATACCAAATCAAATACTCAAGAGAATCAGTTCCGATTGTTCGGCCGGTAATCATACCTCGTCAATAGTAGCGCTGCACAATATGGCGGGAATCCGCCGGCGGACTATCCAGTGCCCCAGTTTACTCGATCAGGCGAATGATCGGATACCGCACGACAACGCGAGGGTTGGACTCGTCTCCGACCGCAGACCAGGACAATTCCAGCATGGCGTCGCCATCGGCGACGTTGAAATCACCTTGAATGTCGACAAACGCAGGAGGATTTGAGCTTCCTGCCGTATCGATGTTTTTCTCGACAATCACGGTTTCGGCAGCGAGCTGAATCAGCCGTGCGCGAAATAAAACTCCGCCCCCTTTCGAAAGCGATTTGTCATAATTCGAGGCGTCATAGGCAGCGCCAAAGGTCAGGTGGTAGGAACCCTGCGGCATGAAGCCAAGTGGAAAACTGACGCCGGTCGGGGGCGCAGGGGTCTTCGTCAGTGGCGCGCTGATTGCCGCATTGGCGACGTGGCCTTCCTTGATGCCCAGGATCAACGGCGGCCAGGCCCCGCCCCAGTTGCCGATGGGCGTGGCCTTGTCCAGGTCGCCGAAAGGGAAGAGGGCGGTGCGGCGAAGGTTGTTCTTGTTCCAGTGCTGAATCAGGTCATGCTTCGTGAGGTAGTCGAAGTGCAGCCCGGCCAGTACCTCCGAGCCCTCGGGCGAGAAGTGAATCCGATCGGTGAAGAGTTTTGCATCCTGCGGGAATAGGGCAGCGACATCGAAGAACTGGCAGCCGGGAAAGGTCGTGCCCACGGTCTTCATCACGCGGTTGTGCTCCTGTAGTACGGTGGTGTCCAGCCAGGAGTCGCGGTCTTCGAGAAAGGGCGGAATCAACTGGGCGATCTGGCTGGCGAAGACGATCTTCGATCCGTTGGCCACGCCCAGCCGGGCGATCGATTCAATGTTCCGCCGAAACGAATCGATGCCCTTGTAGCCCTTGGTGGGGTGACCGGTGTCCTTGAACAGCGAGACATTGGAGGTGCGAACATGCCGCCGCTCCAGCAGCCGCGAAGAGAGTTGAACAGGGCCGAAATAGTCGAGCCAGGGAAATCGGCTCTCCACCGCGCGGAGCGACGCAAGCAGTGGGTTCACGGGAACGCTGGAGGGTTTTCCCCGGCAGTGCGAATAGTCGGACTGAAAGCCCGGCGTCTGTGAAGGAATGAGGTCATTCCATCCGTCGAAGACGATGATCAGATCGGGGAAATAGTCCTGCGAACGCAGCGCATACAGCACGAGGTTTTCGCTGGTGAAATACGTGGCGTGGGCCTGCACCATGACCACGATCTTCTTGTCCGGATAGGCCTGGCTGAGTTTCCGCTCCAGCACGCCGGGCCAACTCTTGGCGTAGATCGGCTGATCGACGGTCGTTGATGCGCCCCAGCACAGGATTCGAATCTCGTTGGGCTCCTTGTGCGGCACGACCGGGGCGACCGAGCCATCTTCCCATTTGCCCAGCATGCCGTGGATCTTGGCAGGCCGCAGGAAGGGCAGGTATGGGTGCGAGAAATCGAAATCGGCCAGCACGCGCGGGGCCAGGTCCTTTTTTTGAACGTCCTCCGGGGTTTCGCGCAGCGCCGTCCAGAGCAGGACGCGACTGGCGATATCGAGCACGAGCAGGACGAGGAGCAGAGCGCCTCCCGCAAACAGGAGCCTTTTCCTCAATGGCAGACGGCTGGGCATGACGACGCTCTCCGAGAGTGAATGCGCAAGTGGATTATGACGGCTGAGACTGGGGGATTCGACTGGTTGATATCCACAGCGAGCCTTCGCTGCCGTCCGGCAGGTCACGCTTCATCAGCAGCTCAAAGCCCGCGGCTTTCAGACCGGCGTATTGATCAGCGGTGAGTCCGTCGATGAATGCTTGATAGCCCGGACCCCAGGGCGCTGCGTAAAAGTCCGCCTTCATCGCCTTGCCGGTCTTGATGATGACGAAATCATAATCGGCGAGGATTTGCGCCGGGGTCTTGTCCTTGGGGACTTCGAAAATCTGCCCGAGGTACATCTTGTTGAAAATATGTTGCTTCTTGGCCTGGTAGCGTCCGAACTCGTCGGTCATCCATTCATACATGCCGGTGCAATACAGCAGGACATACGGATGCTGCGGCGGCAGGGCGTTGATGCGGCGTTCGATTTCGCCGACGAATTCTTCAACCGCCCAGGAGCCGGGGTAGGGCAGGGTGGTTTCGTTTCCATCAACGGTGGCGTTCTTCCAGTAGGGCGTGTCGACGAACGGGTTGGAATCGAGTTTGCCGAATGAGGAAAGCACGGAGGAGGTGTGCATGGCGACGCTGGCGAGATTGCGCGTGCCGAGCCGGCTTTGCGAATACTGAAGGGCCAGCGCGAGCAGCAATCCCGCGATGATCACCGATCTCGTGCGCCTGATGGCGAGCGTTGCGCCGGCATTCGACGGCAAAGGCAAAGCAAGAACGCCGGCCGCGACGAAGATACCGAAAGGCATGATGGGAAAGAAGTAATACGACAAGGGCCAACTGGCCGTCATGCTGACCCCGATGAACCCGCCGACAATGCACATGGCCGGATACAGAATTCGCCAGCGTCGCGCCAGGAGCGCCCACGTCATGGACCCCGCCAACAGGGCGCACCAAAGCCATGCCGGCAGGGCTTCGACAAGTTGAGTGAACACAGTCCACGGACTTGCAGGCGCGCCGATTCCACCGGTCAGCGCTGCATTCTTGGAACGGGCGATGTGCTCCTGGAGGATGTGAATGTTGAGCAGATGATACGACGTCCCCAGGACGACGCCGATGAAAAGCCATTCGAGCAGGTAAACCCGTTCAAGGCGCCGGTATCTCGGCGGCCAGCCCACCTGCGTCACCGCCCGCACGGACAGCAATGCCAACGGCGCCGCGACGAACACCACGTACAAATGCTTGATGCCCATGCCGATGACGATCGAAATCGCCAGAAGCACCGGCAGTAGCCTGCCGCTGAAACCCCGCCGGTCAATTAACCAGCACAACCAGATCGTGGCGCACACCGCCGCCGTCAGCGGCAGATCGGTCTGATAGTAGCCGCTGAATGCCAGAACCACTTTGACGTTGCAGAAGCAGAGGAAAGCGACCGCGCCCACCGCGGCGCTGTCGTAGAACTCGCGTCCGGCGCGCAGGAGGACGAAGAGGATCGTGAACGTGGCGCAGGCGTTGGCAATGATCGTGGCCAGGACCCACGAGTTGCCAACGGCGAAGTAAGTCAGAGCCGACAGGAAGGGCAGCATGCCGGGCTTGGTGCTGGAGACGTCCTTGAGTGAAAGGGCGGTGAGTACATCTCCGCGCTGCAGTGCCTGGTAGGAATGCTCGCTAATCATCAGAGTGTGCGATTCATCCCAGCGCGGCGAACGCTGGTCGATGGCGTGCCAGACCAGATCCACCCAGAGGTAGTAGCCAAACATGAGCACGAGGAGCATGAAGAAGCTGTAGCGCTGCAGGGCGCTCTGCGCCGGAGGCACACGATTGGGTGCCGCGGGGCACGGGAGCTCGGCGCGAGGGGTCGCGGGCGACCTTGATGCGGGCGGCGAATCGGAGGTTATCTGCTCATTCACGCAAGACTTTTACACCTTTCGCGTCGGCCTGACCAGTCACACCGGCTTCGATGCATCTGATCGACGATGCACCCCCAATTCGAACTTCGGATTCGCCTAAACCCGATTTGATGATGAAGTTTGAGGTATCCACCCAGCGGATTCGACGTGCACCTCGAAATGACAAGGGCGCAGGGTGGATACGTTCAGCCGATCACTCGCCCGGGTGTGAAGTCGTCATCCTCGATCGTAGCTCCGCCGCCGTGGTTGAATCCCCCTTTGCGTCTGCAAGTGCTGCGAGCTTTTCGACCACTCTCAACGTGTTGGGGTGCAATGGGCCGAGCGTTTTTTCGAAACCGGCCAGGGCGGCTTTGAGGTGTTCCTCTGATTCATCGAGGCGCTTCGCATCGAGCAGGAGCGAACCGTATGACGCGTGCAGGATGAACCGCGTTTGATGGGTGGGTGGCAGACGCTCATCCGCTTGTGCGATGGAATCCTTGAGTAGGGATTCGGCGTCGTCGGCATGTCCGTTCGCGGCCAGCGCCTTGGCGGCGTTGTTCGCGATGATGAGCGTCAATGGGTGACCCGGGGCCAGCGTGTTGCGGCTCGCCTTCAGCGCCGTTTGACCGAGCTGCTGGGCCTCCGCGTTCTGATTTCGAAGCAGCAGCACCCTTACCAGGTTGCTCATGGCCAGCAGCGTGTCCGCATGGGTCGCGCCCTGCACGCGCTGGCGCACCGCGATCACCTGCCGAAGCATGGCCTCGGCATCTTCAAGCGCGCCGCGCTCGGCGAGCTGATTGGCGAGACTGCTCATGGTGGTCAGCGTCTGCGGATGCTCGTCGGACAGCACGCGCCGTCGCGCATCCAGCACTTTTCGATAAAGCGCCTCGGCCTCGGCGGCCTTGCCCTGGCGCGACAGCAGGTTGGCCAGGTTGTTCATCCAGATCAAAACATCCTGATGCTCGGGGCTGAGGACGGCAGTGCCATTTTCAAGAGCCTTGCGGGCCAGCGGCTCAGCCTCGGCCAACCGGCCCTGCTCGGACAGCAGGCGCTCCATACGCTTGGCCTGGTTCCCGTAGGG
>CAYXEY010000274.1:0-7204 GCA_964464105.1 uncultured Planctomycetaceae bacterium | reverse complement strand
CGGACGCGACGCCCTCGGCCGGAACGTGGGGCTCCTGGACATCGCGACCCTGCACATCGATCAGAAATGGTCCAGCGTGCTCGATCCGGACGACGTGCTTCAGGTGACATTCCTGGAAGCGTTTTTGCAGATCGAAAAGTTCGAGCCAGGCAGCGCCGGCGCCTTTCTGGGTTGGCTGAATCGGATCGCCCAGAACAATCTGCGCGATGCCATTCGCGAATTATCCGCGGTCAAGCGGCCTTCGCCCGCAATGCGTGTCGGTGCCGGCGGTCAGCAGGACTCGGCGTCAATCCTGCTGGCCAATCTCGGGATGACGACCACGACACCCAGCCGCAGCGCTGCCAGCGCGGAAATTCGCGCTGCCATCAACAAGGCCATTGCTTTGATGCCGCCGGATTACGGCGAAGTGGTGAAACTGTATGACCTTGAGGGCAAAGCCATCGGAGACGTGGCCTCCGCCATGGGCCGCTCCACGGGGGCCGTCCACATGCTCCGCACGCGGGCCCACGAGCACCTCAAAGAGATACTCGGTTCCGACACCGAATTTTTTTCACAATGCGCGTGAATGCCGGTGCGCCGCTTTCGCTTAGCCCCGGTAGCCCGAGGCGTCGCCATCTCGTGTAATTGACATGAACAACAACCGTCCGGCCACAGGCAGCTCCAACTATCGCGACCTCATCGCCGGCGCCCGACGCCAGGCCGAGGCGGCGCGCGATCTGCCCGGTCGCGGCGATCAGATTGCCGAGGTGCGGGCCAGGCTCGCCGATGCTGACTCGCGGAAGAGCGGTGTTCTCGATTCCGATTCGCTACCCAAAGAACTGCTCGAACACTATCGGGTCACCGGCGAGGTCTATCACGGTGGACAGGGCTTCGTCTGCGTGGCTGTTCAGAAATCGACCGGTCGGCGCGTGGCAATCAAAGTCATGCGCGACGGTCCCTTCTCGGGCAAGGAGGATTGCCTGCGCTTCGAGCGCGAGGCGCGCATCCTGGCCCAGCTCGATCATCCTAACATCGTGGGCATCATTGACAGCGGCCTGTCGCGTGGGCTGTTCTACTTCGTCATGGACTACGTGGACGGCGAGCCGCTCTCCAAGTGGATGAGTTCGCGGGCCGAGTCCATCGCGCTAGCGCACACCGCGCACAGCTCCACGCGTCGCTCCTTTCGGCTCAAGGGTCCTTCCCAAAAAGGACGAACTGAAATCGACGAATCGCTTGCGCTATTCTTGAAGGTTGCGCAGGCGATTCACGCCGCCCATCTCCGCGGCGTCATTCACCGGGATCTCAAGCCGGGTAATATTCAGGTTGATCCCGCCGGCGAGCCGCACATCCTTGATTTCGGAATGGCCAAGGTCGATGACGTCGCATCGGGCAGCAGCGCCGGCGGGATGACTCAGACCGGTCGCTTCTTCGGATCGCTCCCCTGGGCTTCGCCCGAGCAGGCCGCGGGCCGACTGACTGAAGTTGATGTCCGCAGCGATGTTTACGCCCTCGGCGTCATTCTTTATCAAATGCTGACCGGTACGTTTCCGTATCCGGTCGAGGGCGGGCTGGCCCGCGTTCTGAACGTCATCCAAAACGTGGAGCCCACGCGGGTTCGCAGCCGCAACGCACTCGTGGATGACGAGTTGGAGACAATTGTTCACAAATGCCTCCAGAAGGATCCCGATCGCCGTTATCAATCCGCCGGTGAACTGGCGGAGGATCTGCGCCGACATCAGGCCAACGAGCCGATTGCAGCGAAGCGCGACGCACTTCCTTATCTCATTAGAAAGGCCGCCCGACGATATGCCATGCCGATTGGCATCGCCGCTACGTTTCTTGTTCTGATCGTCACGGGTCTGGTCGTTTCAGTCTGGCTGTGGCGGGCCGCGGCGGCGGCGGAAAAGACCGCGTGGGATGAAAGAGACAAAACGCTGGCCTCCGAGCGCAAGCAGGCCCATGAGCGCGCTCGTGCCGAGGCCGAGGCAACCAATGCGCGCTCGGTCAATTCCCTGCTCCAGCAACTGCTGACCGGTTCGAGTCCCTATCACAACTCCAACCGCGAAGTGACGGCGCGTGAATTGCTTGAAGATGCGGCCCGGCGGCTCGAAGTCGGCGCGGCCGATCGACCTGACGTAGAAGCGCGCGTAAGAATCACACTCGGGGCAGCGTTCTTCGGCATCGGTCATCCGAAGGAAGCCGGAGAGCAACTGACCACCGCATTGAAAATGTGGACCGACATTCGCGGGGATGAATCACCCGAAATCGCCGAGACTCTCGGCCTGTTGTCATTGGTGCGCCTGGTGGAAGGAGACAAGGACCAGGCCGAATCGCTGGCCAGCCGCTGTCTGGACATGTCGCGCCGGCTTTATCCTGGCGATCACGTGCAGAAAGCGATCGCAATGGAGTGCGAAGCCAAGGCCCTGTGCGACTTGGCGCGGGCGGCGGAAGGCGAGTCGCTGATTCGCGAGGCAGTAGCAATGTATCGCCGGCTCGAGGGCGAACAGAGTCTTCGTGTGTCGCGCGCACTGGTTAACCTTTCCCGGGCGCTGATGCACGATCGCTCCAAGAGAGCTGAGGCGCTGCAGGTACTGGAAGACGCGCTTGCCATCAACCGAGGCCACTTCAATGGCAAACACTCCGACATGGTGCAAAATCTGACATCCCTGGCAAACGTCCTCTCGATGAATCAGGACGATGCGGGGGCTGAGGCACGATATCTCGAAGCCATCGAATTGGGTAAGGAAGTGTATGGCGCCGACCATCAGGATGCCCTGGCCCCCCAGGCCAACCTTGCGTCGCTATACATTCGCAAGGACAGACTTGCAGAGGCCGAGGCCCTGGTCATGCAGGTGCATGACGCCGAAGTACGTATCTTCGGGGCCGACAGTCCGCGCACGATATCGCATGAGCAGACGCTGGGTGAAATCCGTGAGAAGATGAATGATCTGCCTGGAGCGGAAGCCCATTTCCGAACTGCCATAACCCACGCCAAACAAATCAATGCTGAAGGACACACGCCCGCGTGCATGGCGCGATCGGGTCTTGCAATGCTGCTGGTCGATGATGGCCGTTACGAGGAAGCCGAGACGCTGTTGAACGAGCAACTGCGGATCGCGGACCCGAACTCCGTTCTCACCAAATGGTGCATTTTCCATGCCAAATCGCTCTTGGGGGAAATTCAAATGGCGCGGCATCAGTATGCCGAGGCCGAGCCCCTGCTGCGGGAGTCGGCAGAGGCATTAAGGAAGATGCCGCTCGCGGGTCTGCGCCGTCAGCGACGTGCCGTTGAGCAATTGGCCCGGTGCTACGACGAGTTGAACACCGCGAACCCGGCCGCAGGTTATGACGCCAAGGCAGCCCAATGCCGCGAATCACTCGCACATTGAGTAAGATGCCGGTCAGTCCGGCATGTGAACAGACATTCGTCGAGTTCATCATATTAACTGGGAGGCGAAAAAAATGAATCGGAATCGTACAACAGTCGGCAGGATGCGCTTATCATTTAATGCGACACTTGTATTAACAGTGGTCGCCATGGCCGTCATGCAATGGCCGACAGCCGCGAGGCTCTGGGCGCAGAATCCAACAGAGAATCCGAAGCCCGACAACGCTCCGTTGCCGGCCGCACACGTGCCGGCGCCCGACACGGACGCTACATTGAATTCAAAACTGAACCAACCACTCAGCGGCCCCGGCTCCATTCCCGATCCGAACGGCGCTGTAGACCATGCAGGCTTCGACAAGCAGACCGCGCCGCCGAGCGGAGCCTCGACGATTAACCTGCCTGAGGCAGAGGCACTCGTACCCGTCGCCATGGATCCGAGCTTGAATGGCGAATCGGACGGCGGTGCCGGTCCGGCGATCGTGCCTGCGCTTAAGCCAGATCGTCTACTTCCATCCACTCGGCTCGGAGTCACATTCAACAACGTGCCCGAATTCGCGCTCCCAGCCGTCGATCATGTCGCATTGCTTCAAGAAGATGCGCAGGCTCCCGCATCGTGCAAGCGGATGCGCGTCAGCGTGGGTCGTGATCTGCCGATCGGCCAGGACAACGGCCAGTGGACCACCGTCCCCGGTGTCGGGCACTTTTGGACCGCGGACGTTGTCTCACAAAACGCCTTCGGCATCCGCATTCATTTCACCCAGATGAACCTGCCGCACGGTGCGATGCTGTTTGTCTATTCGCCCACGCTCCCCGGCTTTGCCAACGGCCCCTACCAGGGCGTCGGCCCGGTCGGCGATGGCCAGTTCTGGTCGGCGTCAGTCGAGGGCGATCGCGCCCGGGTGGAGCTGTTCATTCCGGATACCGGGGCGCCGTTCAAGCCGGTCGCGGCGTTTCGCATCGATCAGATTCAACACTTCTATCGCGATCCGCTCGGCGGCGCGCCGGCAGGCGACGGAGATCAAGCCGATCCGCATGGCGGCGGCTGCCACAATGATGTGACCTGCTATCCGGCGTGGACCAATGTCAGCCACAGCGTCGCGCGCATCGACTACGTCGACGGCGGCAGCGGCTTTCTCTGCACAGGGCAGTTGCTCAATCCGCAGAATCTCGACATCACTCCGTATTTCCTGACCGCCAATCACTGCATCAACAACAACGCGGCGGCGCAGAGCATCCAGTTTTACTGGTTCTATCAATCTTCAACCTGCAACGGCTCGGTCCCCAGTCTGGGCAGCGTGCCCAAGTCCCTCGTCGGGACGTTGCTTTCCAGCTCCTCGGCCACCGACTACTCGCTGATCATGGCAGAAGGCGCGCTTCCTTGCGGCGTTTACTGGAATGGCTGGACGGCCGGCGCGATTGCCAACGGCGAGGCCTCGACCGGCGTACATCACCCCGGCGGTCAGCCCACCAAGATCAGCTTCGGCACGCGGGCCACCGCCGACAACTCGTTCTGTTCCACCGGCGATCCCAATTTCGTGCGCGAGAACTGGAGCGACGGCATCACCGAAGGCGGTTCATCCGGCTCGGGCATTTATCGAAACAGCGATCAGCGCCTCTATGGTCAACTGTTCTGCGGCCCCTCCAATTGCGGCCCGGGCGGAGTGACTTATGACAATTACGGCGCCTTTGCCCGCACCTATGGAGACAATGCTGCCGTGCAGACCTTCCTGGCGGGCGGCAGCGACGACGCGTTGGAGCCCAACGATTCGTGCGCGACGGCAATCACGATCAGTGAAGGTCTCTATACGAACCGCATCGTGCGCGGCACACACGAAGACTGGTTCCGTATCAGCATTCCTGGCGGCGGCACCCTCGCGGTTGCGCTCGCATTCACCGATGCCAACGGCGACGTCGACATGCAGTTGTACAACGCGTGCGGCGGCACGGTCGTTGCCTCATCGACCGGTGTGACCGACGCAGAGTTCCTCGCCTACAACAACACCGGCGCGACCGCAAACTTCCTGCTGCGCGTGTATCTCGGCGACTGCGATACGCGCAACAGTTACAACATAAACGTGTCGGCGTCGTTGCAGAATGACACCTGTGCGAATGCATCCGTCATTCCGCCCAACACCACGTCTTACAATCCATCGACTTACAGCACCGTCGCCGCGGATGCGTCCGGCAGCGAACCGCAGGAAAGCTGCGAGTTCAACAACAACGGCGTCAGCAACAGCGTCTGGTACGCCTTCACGCCCTGTGGAAGCGGCACGATCAACGTCAACACCACCGGCAGCAATTACGACACCGTCCTGTCAGTATTCAGCGGAACGTGCGGCGCTGCGACCCAGGTGGCCTGCAGCGACGACATCGGCGGCGGCAATCTTCAGTCGCAGTTGACCAACGTTGCGGTCACGGGCGGCGTGACCTACCTGATCAAGGTGGCGGATTACAATACGACGAGTGGAGGAGGGAACCTCTCGTTCCACTTCTCCTACGCTCCGGCGGCGCCAGGCAACGACCTGTGCGCCAACGCCGTCGCCATACCGACCGGCGCCACCGCCTTTAACCCGACGCCTTATTGCACCATTGGCGCGACGGTGACCGGCGGCGACCCGCTTGAAAGCTGCGGATTCACCACCAACAGCAACAGCGTGTGGTATCGATTCACCGCGTGCGGCAGCGGCACCATCAGCCTGGACACCAATGGCAGCGATTATGACACCGTGCTTGCCGTATTCGCCGGGACATGCGGGGGCGCCACCGAGTTAGCCTGCGACGACGACGCCGGAACCGGCGCAAGCTCGCAATTGACCGCGGTCCCCGTCACGGCCGGCACCACCTACCTCATCAAGATTTCGGACTACAACGTGCCCGACGGCGGGACGCTGGATTTCAATTTCACCTACGCACCCAGTGCACCGGATAATGATTCATGTTCGACGCCGAGGGTCATTCCCGGCGACGCGGCGGCGTTCAACCCGGCGCCGTATTGCACGATCGGCGCCGACGCCTCGCTGGCTGAGCCGCAGGAAAACTGCGAGTTCAACAACAACGGCGTCAGTAACAGCGTCTGGTACAGCTATACGCCGTGCACCAGCGGCACCATCAGCCTCGACACGATCGGCAGCGATTACGACACGGTCCTTTCCGTCTTCAGCGGCACATGCGCGGCGCCCGTGCAGGTCGCCTGCGATGATGACGGTGGTGGAAATCTGACTTCCCGGATCATCAACGCGCCTGTGACCGGCGGGACCGCGTATTTGATCAAGATCGCGGATTATTCCGCGCCGAACGGTGGATCGCTCCTGCTCCACTTCTCGTTCGCGGCCAATGCGCCGGGCAACGACCTGTGTGGATCGGCAATCACGATCGCGACGAATAACTTTAATCCACCGCCCTATTGCACCATGGGCGCCACCACCACGGCCGGCGAGCCCGCCGAGACCTGCGGAATTCCGCCAAACGCCAATTCCGTCTGGTATCGGTTCGTGCCCACGTCATGCGGCCGCCTGAATGTGGACACGATCGGCAGCAGCTATGACACGGTGCTGTCCATCTTCTCGGGAACGTGCGGAGCTGCGGTTCCAATCGCCTGCGAAGATGACACGATTGGGCTCGGCGCGCTGTCACAGCTTCTGAACGTGAAGCTGACCAGCGGCACTCCCTATCTGATCAAGATTGCGGACTTCGCCGGGCCTGATGGGGGAACGCTGGATTTCAACTTCGCATTCACCCCCATATTTCTGGGGGACATGAATTGCGACGGGTGCATTAACAACGCGGACGTGCAGGCACTGGTGCTGGCCCTGACCAATCCCGCCGCCTACGCCGCGG
>CAYXEY010000273.1:1606-7226 GCA_964464105.1 uncultured Planctomycetaceae bacterium | reverse complement strand
CGCATGTCCATTTCGACGCTGACGGAGAGAATGCGCTCCTGGTCGCCCATGTAGATGGCCAGCTCGGTGGTGCCGAGTCCGCGGCCAACGACGACCACACGCGACGGCGTCGTGGTGTAAACCGTCGCCACCGACGGATTGGCGATCTCGACGCGATCAACTTTGCCGTGCAATTCGAGGACGGCCGAAGTGCTGCGCGTCAGGGTGATGACATTGCTGGTCAGCGGGTTGATCTTCACCGAAGCGATGAACTTGGAATCCGACTCGACGGAGCTGGAGGCAACCGGGCCGCCGTTGGAATACTGAGCCATCGACGACCGAGCGGGTGGCGCCGGCGGTGACACGGCCGGTGCAAGCGGGGCCATGGGTGCCGGAGGCGTCGAGGCCGTCATGGACATTGCCGGCGCGGGAGGCGTTGAAGCCATCGGCGCAGGCGGCATTGTGTACTTCGGCGCCGGCGGGGCTGCCGGCATCGGTGCGGGCTTTGAGTTGAGCGGAATCAGCGGCAGCGGCTCCAGGTCCGCGACCGTCCGCGATTGCCCCATGCCGGAGTCGGCGGGAGCGGTGACAAAGCCGGTGGTCGATCCTCCGGTCCCATCGAAGTTGTGAGTGGGGGTGTTGGCGCCGGCCGGCGGAATGAGCTTGGCCGTGCCGGGGGTCAGATCATTGCCGGTTCCGTCATTCGTGTCCGCGGCGTCCGTTTCGGGGCCGTCGGTCATGTCGGGTTCGAAGTCCTCTGTTGTGGGATCATTTTCCGTCTCGTCGCTGCTCTTGATCTCATTGGCAGTCGTGTCAACATCGGAGACCACGCCTACGGGAAGCACGGGCGCATCGACTGCAGACGCCGGCTTCACCTCGTCGCCGTGAGACGACGTCTGCGCGTTCATCTCGGGTGTGCGAACGGACGGCTCCGTCATGGAGTCTGTAGGTGGCGGAATGCTGTCCGTCGTTGACTTGCCGGCATCAGTCGGCGTCGGCTCGCTTTCGGAGGTCGAAGGCGGAGGCGCCGGCTCAACATCGACATCCTTGGCCGGCTTGCTGCCGCCCAGGATTCGGCTGATGTTGTCGGGCCGCTTGTCGACAGACTTGATGTTGCCGCGTGGCGCGTCGGCGTCAGTGCCGGCGATCGCGGAACCGGCCAGCGTCATGGGCACATTGGCCGTCACGCCGGCATCGGCGACCGCGGTCCAGCCGATGGGTGACTTCGTGGACACCACCCGGGGCTCTTCGCGAAGTCCCCGGCTCCAGGCCGCGGGCACCAGTGTGGTGATCGCGGCCCCGGCGATGATCGTGGCAATGCCCAGTGCTCGTGTTCGAGTTCGTCTGCGTACGGTCTGATCCATGACCTTCCTACCTCTTGGTTCGTCGCCCGGCGAGGCGACCATTGAACCTTGCCTTCCCTGATTTCCAGCCCATCCCGTCGCGGGACGGCCTATTTGCCAAAAATGATTGCGATTCCGACCTTGTGCCCACCCAGCGTGCCGGTGCAGTGCACCACCTTCGCCTTGAGCCGGGCCACATGCGGGCCGAGTGTGACCTTGACGTCGATCAGTGTGTCCGCTTTGACTTCGTCATATCCCTTCAGCGTCAGTCCGCCTCGCGAAACATTGATCACGTCAAACGTGCGGCGATAGCTGCGACCATCCTTCTCATAGGAAAGTTTGGCTTCGCCCATGACCGGGTAGCGGCGCGTGCCCCGCCGCAGGTTCTTTCCCAGCTCCGGCGCAACCACCCGCGTCAGCAGGTTGTTCCACTGGTCGCTGTTCAGAATCGGCGGCGCATCGACGGCTGTCGTTTCCTGGTCGCGAATGGACATAGTTGAACCTCACTTGGCCGCATTCGTTCGCCTGCGGACACGCACCGTATCGGTCAATCCAATTGGCCCCATAAGGGTTCATTCACGATCGATCAAAAAAAACTGCCGTGACAAAACCCGCCTTGTCGACCGATAACTAACACACATCGCAAGCCCCAGCCCTGTCCGACCGATAGGCACACTCGACGACACCGCGCAATCGCCGGGCGAAGCGCACGAAATTCCACTGGCTCGGAGGGTGAACTTATGAGCATGCGACGACTCTGCCTCTATCAGTTGAAGGACGCGGACTTGAGCCGCATGCCGGGCTTCCGCGTGACGCGGAGCGTCAACACACGCGAGGAGCTGCGCACCACGCTGGGCACCGAATCCGTGGACGCCCTGATCGTCGACCTGGACGTGGCCGATGCCTGCGATGCGATTGTCGAGGCGCTGGAACTCAAGCCGGATCTCGCCGTCATTGGCGTCACCGGGGCAAGCAGCGTCGACACGGTCATTGCCGCTCAGCGCGCGGGCTGCAAGCAGCTCACTTCCAAGCCGCTCAATCTGAACGACCTCACGGTCGCCATTCGCCGCGCACTCAAGGAAACCGGCGAGTCCGATGAAAAGGGCCTGACCGTGGCGGTCATGGGCGCGATCGGGGGGGCCGGCGCCACCACCGTGGCCTGCTACCTGACCGCGGCCCTGGCGGAAATCAACCAGTCGGAAGCCGCGATCATCGACCTGGACTTCGACTTCGGCGGCGTCGCCCAGGCCTGGGATGCCGGCTGTAAATACACAATCGCAGATATTGCCGCCGCGGGCGCAGTAGACGCCCTGATGATCGAGAACGCGGCCATTAAGCTCGGCTCCGGCGTCAATGTCATCGCCCGGCCGCCGACCATCGAGCAGGGCCACGAGATCGACGAAGTCATGATGGGGCAGATCCTGCAGACCGCCCGCAAGGTTTACCCGCGGATCGTTCTCGATCTGCCCCGCAAGCTCGATGCCGTGACCGGAAACGCCATCAAGGCGTCCGACAAGCTGCTGATTGTGGTGCAACTCACCGTGCCGGCCATCGAGAACGCCCGCCGACTGGTGAACGTGCTCCTGCGCTACGGAATTCCCATGGATTCCATCGAATTCGTGGTCAACCGGTACAAGAAGAGCGTGCACAATCTCTCAATTGAGATGGTGGAGGAGCAGTTCAAGAAGAAGGTGCTCGGCACGATTCCGAACAACTACAAGTCGGTCTCAGCCGCCTTTGACGTGGGCCGACCGATTTCCAACAGCGACGCTGTCCGGTGCGCCATCAACGACCTCGCCCGGCTGCTCTCCGATCGCGTGCAGACCCAGGCCGACGGCGCTGCCCCGCCACCCAAGCCACAGAGCGGGGGCTGGTTCTCCAGCCTGCGATTGGGCCGAAAGCCCGTGGCCGGCCGGCCCAAATAACCACGCGGCAGCCATCCCGCGCTGCACGATCCCTCTAACGACCCGCCCGCACGGGTGTCGAATCCATCAGCGCGGAGTCAACCGGGCAATGGAATTGCGCGCTCGCGCGCAAAAAAGTTCCCGCTTTTCCGTTGACCGACAGCAAACGAATGATATATTTCCGCGCTATGTGCATGGAACGTGTTAAGCATCGCCCATACTGCACCAGGACTCGACGCGCGGCGTGCGCCGCGCCCAGGCGATGCGGCGTTCCCCGAGGAAAAGAAGACATATGAAGCAGGACCTTGATGATCCTCCGAGCGAACAAAGTTCGGTCGACAATTCGGATGACGTCCCGTTAAGTACCAAGGTCTCAAGCAACTGCGCCACGGCTGCTGCGACCACCCCGCCTCGAAGAATTTCCCTCGAACTCCCCCAATTACGCGAAGACCCTCTCGCCGCCGTCAGTCACGCTCCGCCCACGCCGCGGCTCAAGATTGGACCCGGAGCCGCCGCGTTTCGTCGCCGTTTCTACGCTGACGTGCCTGATCGCGACTGGAACGACTGGCGCTGGCAGCTTCGCAAGCGCATCAAGGACATCGCCGGACTGGAGCGCATTTTTCGCCTGTCCGACGAAGAGCGCGAGGCATTGCGCAGAATCGGCGGGCACCTCCCGGTTGGTATCACCCCCTATTACGCCTCGCTGATGAGCATCAACAACCCGCTGGAAGCCATCCGGCGGACCATGATTCCCATCGATCGCGAGCTGGTTCAAGGGCCCGACGAGGCGGATGACCCTCTCGCCGAAGACAGCCACAGCCCCGTCCCAGGGCTGGTACACAGGTATCCCGACCGCGTCCTCTTCCTGGTGACCAATTTCTGCGCCACCTACTGCAGATATTGCACCCGCGCCCGCATGGTCGGACAGACCGGCGAATACCACTTCAACACGGCTCAGTTCGAGAAGGCCCTGGCCTACCTGCAGGCCCATCCAGAGATTCGTGACGTCCTGCTTTCAGGCGGCGACCCGTTGACCATGGCGGACGATCGGCTCGAATGGCTACTGGAGCGGCTGCACAAGATCCCACACATCGAGTTCGTGCGTATCGGCACCAAGGTGCCGGCTGTGCTGCCGCAGCGTATCACGCCGACCCTCGTGCGGATGCTCCGCCGCTACAGCCCGCTGTGGATGAGCATCCACTTCATGCACCCTTCGGAGGTGACGCCCGAGGTCGCTGAGGCCTGCGGACGGTTGGCCGATGTGGGCATTCCGCTGGGCAGCCAGACGGTGCTGACCACCGGCGTAAACGACGACGTCGAGACCATGAAGGACCTGATGCACAAGCTTCTTCGGATCCGGGTGCGACCGTATTACCTCTATCAGTGCGACCCGATCAGCGGCTCGGCCCATTTCCGTACACCTGTGGAGAAGGGCCTGGAGATCATCGAAGGCCTGCGTGGACACACCACAGGCTCCGCGGTGCCGACCTTTGTGATCGACGCCCCCGGCGGCGGCGGCAAGATTCCGCTGGTGCCCGATTACGTCGTCGGTCGCGACGGAGACTACGTTGTTCTTCGGAATTACGAGGGACAGACGTATCGGTATCCCGATCCACTGCCAAAGGCGTAACGCCCCAGGACGGGTGGCGTTCGCCCGTAGTTTGCCCACCGCAGCGGGTGGCGAACGACGCCTGTGATTTGCAGTTTGTCAACTTTGGAGTCCAGACCCAGCCCACGGAGCAGACTCCGTGGGCTGTTTTTCTGCGCGGCGATAGAATCCGCGCGGGATCGAAGGGGAAGCAAGCATGAACATCGGCCTTTGTTACGACCTGCGAAATGACTATCTCGCCATGGGCTATGGCGAGGAGGAGACCGCCGAATTCGATCGGCCCGACACGGTCAATGCGATCGAGAACGCGATTCGCACCTTGGGGCACACCACTGACCGCATCGGGCACATCAAGAATCTCGTCAATCGTCTATCGAAGGGCGATCGCTGGGACATGGTCTTCTCCATCGCTGAGGGCATGTTCGGCATTGCCCGCGAGGCCCAGGTGCCGGCCATCTGCGACGCCTACGAGATTCCCTGCGTCTTCTCCGACGCGTTGATCAATGCGCTGACCCTGCACAAGGGCATGACCAAGCGGGTCATTCGCGACCTCGGCATCGCCACGCCGGACTTCGCGGTGATTGAGACACCCGCCGATATCGCTCGCGTCAAGATGCCCTATCCGCTCTTCGCCAAGCCGGTCGCCGAGGGTACCGCCAAGGGCATCGACGCGCGCAACAAGATCAAAACGCCCGGCGAATTGGATACGATTTGCCGCCGCCTGCTGGCGCAGTTCAAGCAGCCCGTGCTGGTCGAGACCTACTTGAGCGGACGCGAATTCACCG
>CAYXEY010000273.1:0-1596 GCA_964464105.1 uncultured Planctomycetaceae bacterium | reverse complement strand
TCGTCGGCACCGGCGAGAAGGCCCGCAGCGTCGGCACGGTCGAGATCGTGCTGCTCGATTCGGCCGAGCCGGATGTGTACTCGTACGTCAACAAGGAAGAGTGCGAGGAGCGAGTGCGCTATGACCTCGTGCGCGGCGGAATGGCCGACGCCGCAGAAGCGCTCTCACTGGCCGCGTGGCGCGGACTGGGCTGTCGCGATGGCGGACGCGTCGATGTTCGAGCCGATGCCAACGGCGTGATGAACTTCCTCGAAGTCAACCCGCTCGCCGGGCTGCATCCGGAGCATTCCGATCTGCCGATCATTTGCACCAAGGCGGGGATTTCGTATGTCGAACTGATTCGCATGATTGTCGACTCGGCGATCGAGCGGATCACGCCCCGTGGGACCGCTTCTTCGCATTCGTCACCCTCTCCCCTGCCCTCTCCCTCAAGGGAGAGGGAGCCGCAACTCACCGCATCGAAGAACACTCCGCACGGCGTCACGCGATGAAAGTCGTCGTCCTGCACGAGGAAGTCGCGGCGAACCCACGTCCAGACGAGTTGGATGTGCTCACGCAGGCGCGGTTCGTCGTCGAACAATTGACCGCACTGGGCCACGCAGCGACCACGCTCGCCTTCGGCCTGCGCGTCGATGCGTTCATCGATTCGATCACCCGCGAGAAGCCTGACTGCGTCTTCAACATCGTCGAATCCGTCGCTGGTCACGGACGCCTCATCAGCCTCGCCCCCTCGGTGCTCGAATCGCTTCGCATCCCTTTCACCGGCGCCGGGGCCGACGCGATGTACGTCACGTCAAACAAGCTGCTGGGCAAGACGATCCTCCGCGGTGCCGGCCTTCCCACCGCCGATTGGTTAACTGAAGTGTCGCACGGGGCTCAAGCCCGCGAAGTGTGGCACCGGTTTCCAACTCGCCCCGGCGAGTCGCCAACGGAGACCGGTGACAGTGCGACCGGTTTCCAACCGGTCGAGACTTTCAAACCCGGCCGCTACATCATCAAATCCGTCTGGGAGCACGCCTCGGTCGGCCTCGGCGACGACGCGGTGATGCACTTTGACACGCTCGCCGATCTGCAAGGCGAAATCGCCCGCCGCGCCCCCGCCCTCGGCGGACAGGCCTTCGCCGAGCCGTACATCCACGGCCGCGAGTTCAACATCGCCCTGCTCACGCGAGGGCCCGGACAGCCGCCGCAGGTTCTGCCGCATGCCGAAATTCTCTTCGAGGGATACGCCGCGAATCGTCCGCACATCGTCGATTACCGCGCGAAGTGGGACGAGGCGTCTTACGAATACAATCACACGCCGCGGCGTTTCGATTTTCCCGCGAGCGACCAGCCGCTGCTCAGTCAGTTGACTGACCTCTGTCTAAAATGCTGGGATGTCGTCCGCCTGCGCGGCTATGCCCGCGTCGATTTCCGCGTGGATGACACGGGCCATCCCTTCATCCTCGAAATCAACGCCAACCCCTGCCTCTCCCCCGACGCCGGCTTCGCCGCGGCCTTATTGCAAGCCGGAATCAGTCCAGTTGAAGCGATCTCCCAAATCCTATCAGATCGATAGTAGAATCTAGCCTACGCCTATACCTCTTTTGGCCATCG
>CAYXEY010000272.1:0-7229 GCA_964464105.1 uncultured Planctomycetaceae bacterium | reverse complement strand
CCTTTGAGGCCGCAGAATCTCCTCAACAACGATCAAGTCTGCGTCATAACAACCACCAGTCGCACGCCCACACACACGATGCGATCGTGGAATCTCTCGCACAACTGCGCGACTTGACGCTCAGCCGCCAGAACCTTTGCGAGAGTGTAACCCTGGGAACATCTCTTTTGCGTGGCCTCGCACGTTTTTCATTTTTTCTGCGCGCGAAATTCCGCAAATCGCGCCGATTGAGATGATGGTCTAGGAATTTGCGAATCAAAAAAACAGATCGGCGGATTGGCATGGCCCATGCAGCGATTTCGAACGGTGTGGGTGCGTCAGCGATTCGATTAGTGCATCAGCCGCGCACATGATTTTCTTCGTCCAGTCCACTGAGGAGGAACTCATGCCGAAATCACGCATGAAGACGTGGTCGATCCGGACAGCCACTGCAGTCGCTTGTCTTGCCACGATTCTGATCGGCCGTGCCGCCCCGCCCGGGCCCCCGGCGCAGTTGGTATCCACGCCGTTCACCGTGCTGGGCTTCAACAATCTCGGCATGCATTGCATGAATCAGGACTTCTCGGAGATGCTCATTCTCCCGCCCTACAACACAATCCGCGCGCAGGTCATCGATCGCACGCACGGCTCGCCCGAGATCGTGACCAGCGGAATCACGGTGGAATACTCGCTGCCATCCAACACGCGCTCAGTCGACAAGACTAATTTCTGGAAGTTCGCCCCTGTCGTCCTCGGTGCAAATCTGCCGCCCAACATCGGGCTGACCGGCAACGGCATGTCAGGAAACATGGTCCGCGCCGCGGGTCTGAATTACTACACCGCCACTGGAATCCCAATCACGCCGATTGAAGACACCGGTCGCGAAAACCCATACCCGCTCGCCACCATCACCGCCAAGCAGAACGGCACGGTCATGGGTACGACGCAGATCGTCGTGCCGGTATCTTGGGAAATCAGTTGCAACATCTGCCACAAGACGCCCGGTATTTCGACGGCGACTGACATTCTGCGCGCTCACGATCGACTGCACGCCACGAACCTCGAAGCCAGCAAGCCCGTCCTCTGCGCGGGTTGCCATGCCGACAATGCACTGGGCGCACCGGGAATGCCCGGTATCTCCAACTTCTCTTCCGCCATGCATTTGTCGCATGCCCCGCGGATGGCCCAGGCCGGACTCACCAATGAATGCTACGCCTGTCACCCCGGGGTTCGAACGCTTTGCCAGCGCGACGTTCACATGGCAAGCGGGATGACCTGCAACAGTTGTCACGTCTCCATGGCCGCCGTCGGAAACCCGGCCCGCAATCCATGGGTGGATGAGCCAAGCTGCGGCAGCTGCCACCAGGCCGAACACCCCACGTGGGAGTTTGAGGAGCCGGGCAAGTTGTATCAGGATTCGCGCGGCCATCGAAATGTGCTTTGCGCATCGTGCCATGGCAGTCCGCACGCCATCACCCCGGCGATTACCGCGGCGGACAATGTGCAGGCCATCACCGCCCAGGGCCATGCCGGGAAAATTGACACTTGCATCGTCTGTCATTCGGAACCGCCGAGTGACCCCTTCCCGCACCGACGGACGGATGACTGAAACGGCCTTGGAATGGAAAGCCGCGGGTGAGCGAATTCTGTTTTTGAAAGCACGACGATCAGCGGAGTTGAATCATGGCAAATCGATCTTGCCTTACGAGAGTTGTGGCTGTCGCCACTTTGGTCGCGGGCGTCACGGCGGCCCATTCTGCCACCTACTACACCGTCACCGACCTCGGCACGCTTGCGGGACCGCTTGGCGCCGCCGCCAATATCAGCGGCAATGGTCTTGTCGCCGGACTGTCTACTTTGCCGTCTGGAAACTACCACGCCGTTCTGTGGAACGGTGCGCCGGTCGATCTCGGGGTCCTCGTTGGTGATTCCCAGAGTTATGCGTTTGCGGTCAACGATTCCGGCCAGGTTGTCGGCGTCTCATATGATTATGGCGACCTCAGTCCCCATGCCTTCCGGTGGCAGGCCGGTGTGCTCACCTCGCTTGGCGCTTTCTCGCCGCACGACATCAACAACTCCGGCGTTGTTGTGGGTCACACCACTGTGTTCAATGCCGCAAGCCTGTGGGTCGATCACCCGTGTACATGGTCGTCCGGCTCGCTCGTCGAGATGGCGACGCTGGGTGGACATAACGGTCAGGCCATGGCCGTAAACGCGGCCGGGCAGATCGCAGGCCAGTCGTTCTTAATCGACAACAAGACGCTCCGCGCCTGCGTCTGGATGAATGGCACCCCGCACGATCTTGCATCGCTCGCCGGAACCGCAACAGCGAAAAGCGCCGCCACCGATCTGAACGACAGCGGGCAGGTCGTCGGCTGGTCCGACACCGCTGCGGGGGTTCCGCATGCCACGCTCTTTCAGATCGATGCCGGTGGCGCCGTCCTGTCGCGCACGGACCTCGGCGTGCTGGGCAGCACGAACAGTTACGCCCACGGGGTCAACAACGCAGGAATGGTCGTCGGCGTGTCGGACGGCCGGGCTTTCGTCTGGCAGGCCGGAACGATGACAGACTTAAATGCCGCCATTGCGTCTACATCGGGGTGGATGATCAGCAATGCGGCGGCCATCAATGATGCAGGGGTCATCGTCGGTGAAGCCGTCCGCCATGGATTCGGACGTGCCGTCATGCTCACCCCGGCCAGTTGCCTGAAAGCAGATGTCAACAACAATGGAAAGGTAGACGGCGCTGACGTCTCGCTCTTCGCCAGCGTGTTGATGTCCGGCGGGTCAGCGGAACAGACCTGCGCGGCCGATGTCGCCGTTCCCAGTGACGGAGTTGTGAACCTTGCCGACGTAAACGCATTCGTGCAATGCCTGCTTGATGGCGGTTGCGGCTGAGGAAAGGGAGGGTTGGAGGCGACTTGAATGGGGTTACTTGAACCAACCAGAGGCACGAGCGCCCTGAGTCGCTAAGGGACAACTAACCACGAGCCGGTGAGCATGGACTTTCAGAATCTGTGATTTTCGGGCCTGGGTTTTCACGGTTCGTGCCTGCTTGCCTTCGTGCCTGCCTGCCCTTTCACCCAATCCCGGACGTGCTATCAACCAGCCCGAATTGACTTTTCGCCCCCAAATCGATTAAATCTAAGCGTACCAACGGGTTGTCGGCGGCATGGCCAGACGGGCCTCCCCGTCGCCGAAAATAGCCCGCAAGCCAGCCAAGCCCTCGCGACCCACCGTCGCCCCGGCAATACGGGAGTTACAGCCAGTGGCCACACGCGCAAACGCCGGCGCGGGCAATCTGCTCGCCTTCATCATCGGACTCGTCCTCCTTGTCGCCATGATCGGCGCGCCCTTCTTTGCGCGCTTCGTGCAGTCTGACGACAGCCGGCTGTCGGACGTGGTGCGCGACGACGTGGAGTCCATCCGGCGCATCGTGCTCAACATCGATGAGAACCTCGGCGCCGTGGCCCGTCTGGCCGAGCTGCGTGGGGCGGTCAAGGACGGCCCCTCGGTGGACGACGTCATTAGGGACCATCCCGAGCTGTTCAACAGCGTGATGCCCGACCTCGACGCCTCGACCCGTTCGCTGAAGAAGGTGTCGGATGAAGACAAATCAAAAAAACTGGAGCTGCCGGGCGCCGTTCCCACCGGCAAGCCCTCCAAGGCTGAAATCGACAAGCGGCGAGATTACATCGCCCGGAATGACAGCTTGCTGAAGGAAGCCAAGCAGATCGCCAATCGCATCAAGGGCGCGACCCAGGGTGAGGCCCGCGGTGCCGATTCGCTGAGTGTGAATCGCGTGCTGGCGCTGCTGGGTCTGGCCGAGGGACGCATGAATGCGAACCAGGCCGAGTTCGATCGACTGCTCGCCGCCGATCTGCGGAGCGAAGCCGAGCGGCGACTTATCGGCGTGTCGGCCTTGCGCATGGCCGCCGCGCGGGCTGAAGCCGGCAAGCCGTCGGTCGACATGGAGCACGTCAACGACGATCTCACCAAGACGGACGCCGAAATCGGCAAGCTTGACGAACGCATTGCCGATCTGAAGTCGCAGATTTCCACGCGCGAGACGGCGCTGGCCTCCGCCCAGGCCTCGGCCAAGGCGGCGCGGGCCTCGATGGCCTCGGTCGATGCCAAGACGATTGTCGGCTCGACAGGACAACAGTACGAATCGTGGTCCAACGAAGCGCGCAAGGCCGAGGCGTCGATCGCGGCCCTGCGGTTCGGCACGCTCGAGGGCGCGCAATTGCCGCCCGAGGTCGCCGACGATCTGCTCAACGGAGCCTACGAGGGCGGCAAGGCCGTGCCGGGACTGCGCGATCTCAAGCTGCAACTCGCGGCGGTCGAGGCGACTCACGCCCAGATGGACAAGACCAAGACCGACCTTGAAGCGCGCAAGAAGGCCCTCGAGGATCGCGATAGCCAGCTCGCCACGGCCCAGAGCGATCTCGGTGGTGAAGCTTCGAAGCACACCGATCAGATCCTGGCGCAACTCGAGGCCGCCCAGAAGCTCGATGACTCAGCTGACAAGACCTCCGAGACCGCGATCAAGTCATTCAAGGAGGCCCTCGGCTATTCGAAAAAGGCGGCCACCGCCGCGGCAGGGCGACAACGTGCGGCCCAGCAGGCCGGCACCTCGTCTCCCGGCGCGCCCGAGAAGGCGACCGATCGCATGGTCAAGGATCGCGACACCGAAGCGGCCATGACCATCCTCTCGGCTGAATTGAGCTACCAGATTGCCCTTGAAAACTGGCGACACCTTCGCTCGATGCAGGCTCATCACGCGGCGCAGACCCGCGTCGCGGACATCAGTGGCGGCGACAAGCCCGCCGATGTGTCCGCTGCGATCGAGACGATTCGCACCGAAGGCCTCACCGAGATCGAGAACTCGATCAAGGCCTACACTGCGGCCGGCAGCATGATCAAGCAGTCATCGTTCAAGGGTCTTGAAGGTCCGACCATCTCCGGCGCACAGTCAATGTGGCAGGTGCAGGTCGCCCAGGCGGCCGCGGGGCTGCTGAAGTCGCATCTCATCGCCGAACCCGTCGATGCACAGACGGCCCGCGACGAGGCCTACGCGCTGCTCGGCGAAGCGGTGAAGGGTCGCGAAGGCAGCCCGCTGCTCACGCCGGCGCTGGGCACGTTCATCTATTTACAGAAGGCCGCCGGGCAGGGCACCGCACCGTCACCCACGCCCTCGCCCACGTCGGCGCCGGAATCCTGATCAAACAAACGCGGAACAAATCCGAACGCGGAAGTCGGAACGCTGAATATCCGATTTTGGCTTCTGTTCCGCTTTTCGGCTTCCCACTTCCGAGTTTCGCGCTCACCGCTGTTCCGGCTCGCCCGCCAATGGTGTGAAATGTTCTGCGCAGCGTGGCTCGTAGTCGCCCAGGCCGCCGACCATGGTCGGCGTGGTCACCGGCACCATGCGCTGGGTGTAGGGGGCCGGCTTGCGGCAGATTCGGCAGGGCGACTGTTTCACCTCGACCGCGTCGGCCACGGCGGAGAGCTGCGGCATCGGTTCGAAGGGCCGGCCCCAGGCATCGTGCGAGATGCCTGCGATGATGATGAATTTGCCGGCGGCGCGGAGCTTCACAACGGCCTCGACCAGCGCCTCGCCAAAAAACTGGCCCTCGTCGACCGCGAGGCAGTCGATCTCCTCGGCCATGCGCAGAATTGCCTCGGCGTCGCGCACGGGGATCGCCGGAAAGCTGTCGTTGCGATGGGTGACGAGGTGGGTCGCGTCGTAACGGTCGTCGATGGTGTGCTTGAAGGCCCCGACGCGCCGTCCGGCCTTCTCGGCCTCGCGCAGAAAGGCGATGAGCCGCTCGGTCTTCCCGGCGAACATCGATCCCTGCACGACGGTGATCGTTCCACGCTTGCGCGACGATTCCATGCGCGGCATTGTCGGCGGGCGTCCTCGGCACGGCAAGCGAGGGTGCCGGGCTTTTCAAGCATGCGCCCGTGCGGTTCAATGACACACTCTTAAGATCTTGCGTCCGGAGCATTGCCCATGGCCAAGCACGCCCCCGGTTTTCTGAAGCTGGTGACCGAAGCCCGCAAGTGGATCGTCGAGACCGACGTCGCCGCGGTGAAGGAACGCATGGATCGCGGCGAGGCGATCAACCTGATCGACGTTCGCGAGGACAACGAGTACGCAGCCGATCACCTGCCCGGCGCGGTGCACATCGGCAAGGGCGTGATCGAGCGGGACATCGAAGAGCAATTCCCCGACACCGATGCCGAGCTGATCCTCTACTGCGGCGGCGGCTATCGCTCGGCCCTGGCCGCCGAGGCCCTGGGGCGCATGGGTTACAAGCGCATCGTCTCCATGGACGGCGGCATCCGCGGCTGGCGCGAGGCCGGTTATCCGCTGGAGAAGGGGCCGGGCGGCGCGGGCAGTTGAGCGCGGCGCGTCTCGTCATTCCATCAATAAACTGACAAATGCCGCGATGTCGGCGTCGCTCACGGTGCAATCGCGGTTGCAGTCCGCCAGGCACTGCTGCCGTGGCGTCGCTGACGGCGGGTCGAGCACGATGGGGATAAACGACTGCACGTCCCTCCCGTCGATTACGCCGTCATCGTTGGTGTCGCCGGCGAGGCAATCGCCATTCTTGAAGTGCAGCGTAAACGGCGCAGACTCGGCATAGCCGGTCGATCCAGTGTCGATCAGCTTGAACGTGCCGGACCATTCGGTCTGCGTGGCCGCGAAGTTTGGATCGGTTGAATTGATGTGCCAGGTCAAATGGATGTGCAGCGCGCTGCCGCCCAGCAGGAGACTCTCGCCGGGTGCGTCGATGATGGCAAATGACGGGCTGATTGCTCGAAGGGCCGCGTCGATGGAAATGCACACGAGGCGAATCTGAGCACCCGTATCCAGTGGATACAGATCGCCGTCGATATCGACCTCGCTCACATGATCGAAGCCGGGATCGTCCAGCGCCCAGCCCTGCAGGATGCCGCTCACACACGGCAGGCCAAAGGTTTCGTTGCTCAGATCGACTCCGCCGAGCTTGAGTTGATGGGCCGCCGAGCGGCCCACGAGGATGTCGTCCTCTCCGGCAGGGGCGTCGATGGCGAACGTAATGAATGAAGCGGAAAGGACAACGAAGGTCATTGCGTAAATCGTTCGAGTCATGGGAATTGCCTTTCTTGCAAAGAGTTCTTCAGTACGAATCTGGGTGCCACCGCTTCAAGCAGTGCGACAACCCGGTGCGGTCTCTCGCCTTCGCACTGCATGAAGCAGT
>CAYXEY010000271.1:0-7250 GCA_964464105.1 uncultured Planctomycetaceae bacterium | reverse complement strand
CTAACTAGTATTGGTTTGACAGGTGTTATCCGTCAGATGCACGGAATTAGAGGGCATTCTGTTGTCAAGAATCGGCGCGGTCAACGCCAACCCCTTGGCCCACAAGGCAAAACCCTCAGGTGCCCGAAATAGCTACGCGGCGTTATGCGGCAGGCATTACCTTCGCCGGTGCCTCGGAGAAAATGCCCCCTGTTAGGTATCGCTGCTCGACAAGCTAGAGCGACGCGGCCGACACGAGATGGACGTTGGCCGCCCAGACGTCTTCCGCAAGGCGGGGTACTCGCACTTCAGGAGAGTGGCGGAGTCGCCTTTCAACCTGGTGCTGGAAGCGCGGCGGTGAGCCGGGCCAGGTGATCCGGGGATCTTAGGGTAGGCCGTCGACCCTGGCGGATCGTGGCGCCTTGGTCGGCGGCCTACTTCGAGAGGTCGAGAGCCTTTCGGACTTCCGCCAGAGGCGGGCATGCGCGCGAATAGGAGGCGATTCGCTGAACGTCGGGGTAGATTCCCTGAGCCTCCAAATAGGATGGCGCGCCCTTGTCTGGAGTGCCGGCTATCAGCTCCTTCGCCCATTTCCTGTAGAGACCCGATGCGAGCCAGAAGCGGCCCACGCCGTAGTCCATGATGCGCAGCGCTTCGCGAGATCGAGCGATGGCTCTCTCGTAGTCGTCCCGCTGGCAAAGGAGGAATTGGGCATAGTTCCCGTATGTCCAGGCCGTGTTGGGCTCGAACTCGATTTGCTTCCTGTACATCTCATCGGCTTCGTCGAACCTGCCCTGGGCCTCGTAGTAGGCGATCAGCCCTTCCAGGGCAGCTGCGGTCGCCTTCTTGTTCGCAGTCTTGCTGTCGATCACTGCGCGGTATCGCTTTGCCGCTTCCTCGTACTTCCCTTCGTCGATGAGCAGGTCGGCCCAGTTGTTCTGGAGCCACGGATCGGACGTCCCAAGCTGCTCCGCCTTCGTCAACGCCGCGACCGCGTCCTGATGCCGTCCCATCAGGCGGTAGAGATGCCCGCGCAGGACGAAGGCCTCGGCAAATCCGGGATCGATCTCGATCGCCCTCGAAATGTAGGCGTCCGCGGCCTCCAGCGAGCCCGGGCGGAAGACTTTCGCTCGAACATGGCCGCTCATGATCAGATACCGGGCCATCTCCCTGTGGGCGGGGGCGTATCCCGGGTTCGCATCCAGCACCGCCGAAAGTCCCGCGCGGGCCGCCTCCAGTTCGGACGAGTTGCCGCGATAGCCGTTCAGGAGCTCCACGGATTGGTGGTACCTGGAGAGGAGGGGCTCCTTCGGGGTCGAGTCGGCGGCGACCGAAAGCGAGGCATGCAGCAGGAGAAGTGCGAGTGTCAGCAGATATTTCATGGAGAGCCATTCCCTTTCCGAACGGTCGTATCGCGTTTGGTTTCCGCAGGACATGCACACCACATCTCGCAACCCTTCCTCCTATGCAACGGTAGCGCGAGCTGCCCAAGCACGCGCAACCAACGAGATGGAGCCATCTGCCGCTGTCGGGAGCCGCTCGCGAATGCAATCGCGAAGGCTCGCCCTCGCGGTCTCATCTAGCGACATGGCGTAGGCAGGGGCCGGACCCTGGCCGCCGAGGAAGGGCTGCCAGTAGTCATCGAAGCTCTCGAAGCGCGTCGGTATGTCGATGGGCTTCACCTCCACGCCATCCAGGCCGGAGTCGGTGAAGAGCTTCTCTAGTGCCTCCGGGCGACACAACGGGAAACGGGGACCTTCGTCCAACTTCGCTGCACTCGGATCGAGCTCGACCGCCGCGTCCCAGAAATATCTCATGAGCTCCATCTTTCCGGCGTAATCCCAGACGTAGGCCGCGATCGTGCCCCCCGTGCCAGTCACCCGGGCCATCTCGGCAAGGGCGGCCTGCTGATCCGGAACGAAGTTCAGGACAAGTCCCGAGACCACCACGTCGACTGACGCGTCGCCAAGCGGGATCGCCGTTGCGCTGCCTTGGTGAAGTGCTACGCGGTCAGCGAGATTTTCCTTCGCGGTCTTGAGAAATCCCTCCGAAGGCTCGACGCCGGCGACCGAGGCGGGCGAACAGCGGTCCGCGATGGCCGCGCATAGCGCTCCCGTGCCGCACCCCACGTCGAGCCACCTCCGGCTGGCCGGAATGCCCAACCACGAGAGGAACGTCGGCGCAACCTGGCGGCTCCACCGGCCGACATATCGTTCGTAGGGATTCCCACGTTCCCAGGTGTCGGATACCTGTTTGTTGTCCATGGTCAGATCTCCTCTCTGCCCGGCATTCGATGCCCAGCGATCTAGTTGAGCAGCCGACCACGATGACTTTGCCGCGGCCAGACGCGGCCCACCTTGCCCCACAGACAGCTCGAACGCGTGGTTAGGCACCAGATCATCCCTTGAGAGACAAATGTATATGCTCAAACATGGCAATCAGTTCGGCACATCTAGGCCGAGACGCTGAATTTGGAATTGACCCACCATCAATGGTTTCGACTCCCTCTACGATTTGGTGATCAGCATCGAATCGCTCCTTATGCTTCTCACTTGTCCATTTAGGCGTCGGGTATCGCCCTGCCCACTCGACGTATTCCTGTGCATGCCTCATTAGAGCCTTCTGATGATCATCGAGTACTCCGTCCTTAAGACGTTCCCAGGTATTGTGTCCGTACACCTCTTCTGGCGGGCCGGCCTGACTCTTCAGGTAGTGGGCCTTGCAAATCAGTTCTAGCGCAAGCGATAGCAGAAACTCGGCTGTCGGGAGCAACGCGGGCACGTTTGCAAAGTTCTTCTCGGAAGTCTCCTTGTCGAACTGTGCGAGCAATAGCTTTGAGGCGCCAAAGAATTGAAGAGCCTTCGATTCCCATGCCCATGAATCGAACGCGATGCGATTACCCTGTTCGCGCCACGCTGGCGATGCTGTTTCGCGCATCTTGTGCCTAACGCCGGCGGAGAGCGGCGCGGCTAGCGCGCGTCAGCGCTTCATGGCGCGCACGCTCCACCGGCCGGTTAGCCTCAAGCGAGCTGATTTGCACTGTTCGCCTCGATCTCCAGCGCTACGAGAAAATCCACCAGCGACTGGCTGTTGATAATCCAAACTGTGTGTTCCTTTCGCTTTGAAGGGTCTTCACCAGAGGCGAAGTCCTCTGGGGTGAATAAGTCTCCGCGCGACGATAGCTGTTTGCGGAAGCGTAGAAACGGAACAGTCTCGAAGTCTGCGCTACTGATCGAACCGTCTGCGAGTGAAATGTCGTCTGGGGAGAACTTGCATATCTTCAGTTCAGCGGTCGTGACGATGGCATTGAAGTAGAACTGAATGGATGAACTCCCGCGCCTATAGTCCTTCTCTTCAAGCGCAAGCGCTTCGGTGGACGAGACTACGTCCGCCGCGATTCGCTCGAGCATTGGTGCGGAGTCGGATTGTCCCCGAACCGTGCAATAGAGAACCTCCGTGGTAGGTGGATCGACGACTAGGTCTCTCCACCCGAAATGCTTCATTGAGCCGTCGGTGTATCGCGAAATCCAGGTTTTGCAGTGGCGACTCAGCTTGCTAGTGCCGTCTGATCTCAGAAATAACCACGCGGCATCTCGGACTCGCTTGCACTCAATGACGAGTGTTTGAGTGTCGTAATGGTTGCGCAGCACCAAATCTATAAATCCTGACTTATCGTCTGCACGATTGCGCCAAGAGTGTTCTACGTACCGAACCTTCCAGTGATGCTGATCCTTGGTCTTCCGTACAGCGTGTTCAAGCGCGACCTGGAGAGGAAAGCCAGAGGCATTCGCGACTTCGAGTTCGTGGTTGCGTTCAGGCACGGCCTTGCTCGCTGAAGGCTAGCGATGGAGTTGAGCGGCCGGCCACGATGACCATGCCGCGGCCAAACGCGGCCCACGCTGCTCCACGGTCCGCTTCAACGTGTTGTTAGCCGTCACTTGCCAGCCCATTTCCCTATGACATTGCCAATGCCGATAGCGAGATTGCGAATAGCGTCTCTCCGGCGCTCAGCAAATGCACGGTCCAGTTCGATTCGAACGTCAGTCAAAATCTCTTGCCGCTTTGCGTCGAGGCTTGGCATGAGCTCTTGGCTCAGATTTGCCATACCCAGCGCCTGGAGCTGACTCGACAATTGCCCTGCGCAAATATCAGAAAGCGGCGCGATTTGGGAATCTGCGGCAGCGGCAAGCGACGTGGCATACGTTTGAGTGAGAAAGAGTGCCGTGGACGCAGTCCACTTGTATTGTTCGATAACGTGTGGGCCGAGCGCCTCTATCGGCGCGACGCATAAATCGCGAAGAAGTGCCGCCGTATTGCCAGAGTGCAGAGCGCCCTTCGCCGCTTGCTTCCGCTTCGCAGCCTCAAGCTGTTGAGGCAACACTGCGGTGAGCTTGTCGCGCTCAGCGGCGATATTTCTGTCGGCAATGTCGCGCAGGTCGCTCAAGTGACGGCTAACGGCCTAGTTGAGTGTCCACCCACGATGCCAGTGCCGCGGACATACGCGGTCCCCGTTGCCCCTCGGACCGCTCGAACGCGTTGTTATAGGTCATCGCTCACTTGCAAACTGTTTTCCACTCATACCGCTTGGTAAATGAGTTGTACACCTGCTCCGGATTGCACTGCTTTGTCCCGATTGGCGGAACCATCGGAGCTGGAATCGGCGCGATCGCTGGTGGAACAATCGGGCAGATGGTTGGCGCGCAAATCGGAGGAAGATCAATGCTGCTCCGGCATATGGCCTTCACCTCGCCATTGACGCATCGGCAAACGCACTCGGCAACCGAAACGGCCGGGACGCCGGC
Organism: uncultured Planctomycetaceae bacterium; assembly: GCA_964464105.1. GTDB lineage: Bacteria > Planctomycetota > Phycisphaerae > UBA1845 > UTPLA1 > CAYXEY01. Next base: position 2,469 of record CAYXEY010000271.1, on the reverse strand, counting down.
GAGCAGCGTCATAAGTAGAAGAGCCTTCCGCATACGACCTCCGTTGGTTGTTGTTCGGCGACGCTTCCAGATGACCTCTAACGACCTAGTTGAGCGGCCGCACACAAACCACCGTGCCGCCTAAGACGCGGCCAATATGCCCCACGGACCGCTCGAACGCGTGGTTAGGCATGCATTTTGTCCCCGTAAGGTAGTGTGACCGGTATCGAGAACTTTAGGCGACTGAGCGACTTGTTCTCCTGATTGGATTGCCCCTGTGAACCCAGCGCAAAGATGCCGGCTACGACTCCGATTGAACCCTTTGTGCCAGTGGCGCTAGTGGCGGTTACAGCGACGTCAAACTCAACCATTTGAACAAGCTGACCCTTGATGGACACCAGTCGCTTCTGGTCGTGAAGAACACCCTGCTGAGTGGAGAGTTGTGGATTGACAGAAACGCCATTCTCTTTGAGATTCACCTGCGCGTCCTGGACGCCTTGAATGATGTCGGCTAGGGCGCGTGCGATGAAATCCTTGAGTTCTACGGCGCTGATGTTGTCCACAGATTTCCTCCTTCGACACGGCCATTGCATGCCTAACGACCTAGCTGAGCGACCGGCCACGATGGCCTTGCCGCGGACAGGCGTGGTTCACAATGCTTCGCGGATCGCTCGAACGTGTTGTTAGATTGCACTAATCACTTCGGCGCAGAGATGAACTTCATGAACTCTTTGCCTCGGCCGGTACTGCGAGATTGAAGCATGCCGTCCCCGGTCATGGTGACGTTGAGGAACTGTCCCTGAGCTAGCAGCCCTTCGGCTTGTAGATCACGGACCACTTGCTCATAAATTTCCCTACGCCCACGCACCTCGAGGAGACAGTGTTCAACGACCGTAGAAACGCCACCCATCCCCCAGCCGGGATTCGTCACGTTGTTGACGGTCATCCAGCTTGCTGGGTCATTCAGGAGACTCAGGACGCGCACATGAAGGGGAGTTAGCTGGTCCACGAGCCGAAGAAAGATCAGCTGTTCGTTCTCTTCAGGGGAATTTGGCAGCGCCGAATTCATGACCGCATTGCGCAGCGCGTCGAGCTTGGATTGTTGGTGATTTCTGAGCGCGATCTGCGCCGCTTGCATGGCGACCGTGACAAAGACATCGTCTTGGGCGAGCTTCTCGGGCGTCAGACCCTCGACGCGTCGCTGCAACTCTTCGACGGCTGCAGCGAATTGCTCGAGCCAGGCTTGCTTCCGCTTCTCAAGCGGAGCTGTAAAGACATTCTCAAAGAGCACTTGCACGGGACCGCCAGCGACCGGGACCATTGAGGCAACGGCGCGACCGACATCTCGTACGATGTCTCCTGTTGTCTTATTGTTCGGCAGCTTGTCCATTGTCCTGCAATCTAAAGACGTAGTTGAGCGGCCGGCCACGATGAACGTGCCGCGGCCAGACGCGGCCCACGATGTTTCACGGTCCGCGCCAACGCGTTGTTAGGCCGCAGTATTGGCACGTTGTCACCTGATATTTGTTGGAGCGCGGAATTGGGGCCGTAACTGTTCGGTGGTGTAGCAGTGGGCGCCACCGGTGCCGACTGGCGTGTACTGCAGGACCTTTCCATCGCGGATGTAGAAGATGTTGTTGCACGCAGCGAAGCGCTGTATGCAGCTGGCGAACTGGCTGTACGAGGCGTAGTTGAGTTGTTGGCCCCAGACACTGCCGCCACCAGAGCATTGACCCAGATTTGCACCGTTCACGTAATTCCAGATCTCTGTTCCGTCGGACGCGACGGTTTTGACTACCGGTACTGTAAGAAAGACCGGGTGGGTTTCGAGAGCTGCGATGGGCTGCCCTACCCAGGAGTCAAGGTCTGCCTGGCGCACGGTTGCACAGCCCATAAGCATTGCGACCACGACTGACGCGGATACAGCCTTCATGGGCATCGCTTCCATCCTCTCGGTTCCGTGATTCTGCGGCCTAACGACCTAGTTGAGCGGCCGGGCACGATGCCTCGGCCGCGGCCAGACGCGGCCCACGCTGATTCACGGACAGCTCGAACGCGTTGTTAGGCGTCACTGCTACATTTCCTCGTACATGCGAATGGTGCTCGGTTTGATGAACGTCCGCTTCCCAGGTTCGTGCTCAACAGCAACCCAGTCGTGAAGGGGAAACGGAAGGTATTCGCCAGCCCGTCCGTATGGGCGACTGATCCCAACAAATCGGACGTTTTCAAGTATGCGTCCGCTGCTCAAATGAACCCGATAGATGGTGTTCAACTTCAAATGATCGTTGACCTCGGGAAGCAGAGCCTGCACTGCCTTGCGATAGCGTCGCTCCTTGATGCGGCTGGCGACGTAAGCCCAGACGATGAGCAGAAGAATGAATCCCGCGATGATCATCCATCCATCAAGTCTCACCGCCGCCTCCCTTGACGCCTAACTGTGAAGGCCCAATAGGTTGTTTGTGTCCATTCGAACTGAGTCTGAGAGACTGG
>CAYXEY010000270.1:0-7278 GCA_964464105.1 uncultured Planctomycetaceae bacterium | reverse complement strand
GAATCGAGGCGCTGAATGTTGGCCTATGAGGTGATGACAAAGTGGAACAATGCGCGGCCTCCATAGTTTCTGCCATGCTCGAAGAGATTTGCGCGTCGACTGGCCTCTGCCCATGCCTTGAAGCACGCCTCGATCTGAGAATGACGGGCTGGACGCTGGCCGACGGGAAAATCGAGAATGGAGTCAGGCGTTGGGATGGCGGGATCGTGATTCGCGCCGGGAAAGAACGGCGCGTCATAGTTTAAACCGGGCAGCGGACTGGGCGGGAGTGCCTTCACCGCCATGGACGGTTGGGATGCGGTCTGTCCGTGCGCATTCCCATTTACTACCAATGTCAACAAAATTACCAAACCCACCGCACGCACTCGAACCATGGCGTCTCTCCCAGGCTACCGGATGCAATCGCCATACCTGGCGAGATTCTCCGGCCCGCAGTTGCGATGGTAAACGAGCCGCCTATTCGGCGCGCACGGAAAAAGGAAGCCCTGCCATGTCATACCTGCCCGGCATGGGGCCGCGAATGGTGCATTCGGTGGGAAATTGGCCCCAATTCACAGGTGTTTGGGTGTGCTCGGCCCATTGCTCGCCGAGGCGGCCGAGGCACAGCAGCAGTCCATGCTCGTCGCCCATGGCCCAGGGTTCAGCCCCGTGCGGATACTCGCTCAGTCCAAGTTTCTCGCGCATGAAGGCGATGGTCTTTGATTGATCGGCCCGCGTGGTCACAAATCCGATCTCACTTGCGTGAAGTATGTCGCTCGTATCAAAGCGCCTCGCGTCGGCCGCGTCGTTTTTCAAGTCATGCCGGGCGATGTACTCAACGATGTTCCACGACGGATCGAAGAAAAAGACGGAATGGGCATTCCAGTGCCGAAAGTTCCACACCTCGTCCGGCAGTTTCGAATCGCGCACCTCGCTCCTGGGCGGCACGAGCGGCGAGCGCTCAAGCTGCCAAGTCCGCGCCGCTTCAATCTTGTTGCAGGGAATGTTGAACGCAAAGTGATACATCGGCTCGCCGTTGCCGCGTCCCCCGTTGCCTTTAATCTGATCGGGTGTGGCCCTCACGAAGGTGAGCTGCGTTTCACCGGCTTGCAGGGCAAGCTCGTTCGGCGTTTCGCTCCCGACGTTGAAGCCGATCTTGTCGCGATAGAAACGTCGCATCTCAACGAGCGGCACGGCAGTCAGTAATCGTAGCGCACGAATTCGCGGCTGAACCGCGCCCTTGGCCCTTGACGATGCAGCACTTGCCGACTTCTCTTGCGCGAGCAAATCATGCGCTGCGATGAGTGCCGCGGCAGCCGGCACCTGCGCTAGCAACTCGCGCCGCGTTAGACAATTGTTCATGGAGTCGCTCCGGGCGTCGGACTCGCCGCCGCGCCGGGGGAATTGTCGTCGGGCTGCATGGTGCCGGTGGCCAGCGCCCAGGCTTCGTCGCGGAGGCGTCGATATTCTAACAGCTTTGCCTGATCGCCCCGCGCTTTAAACAGACTGATGAATCCCAATACGATGTCATCGGGCTGCGTCATCGTCGTTCCGTTGCGCACGTCACCGGAGTGCCGCGCCGCTTCTTTGAACTCCTGTTCTGCAGCGTCAAAGCGCTTCTGTCGCAGTTGGTGATATCCATAAAACAAATGAAGCCGCGCTCTCGGGGCGCTTTCGTTGATCTGTTCCTCCCGCCTCAAGAGCGATCGGAACTTTTCTTCGGCCTCGTCCAACTTGTCCTGCATCGACAAGAATCGCGTCAGATACAACTCCGCAACGAATCCCAGACTGCCGTGACTTCCGCCCTCGGCGGGAACCAGTGACACCAAGTCGCGGGCCAGTTCCTCGCCCTTGTCGCCCAGACCAGCGCGCTCGATGTACCTAAGCGAATCGTAGATCGTTACAATAAGCGCCGGATCACCGGCTGAGTATTTCTGCTTGACGCACGCCATTTCGGCCAGCCTGATTTCGGCGGCCTCGCGGTCGCCATCAAGGCGCATCAATGCACGCGAAAGCGTGTCCATTGCCTCCGACCTGACAAAATGACACGCCCCGAGTCGGGCCTCGGACTGATCAAGTATCGCGCGGCACATGTCGGCGGCCTGCTGGTGTCGACCCAGTCCGCAGAGGATTCGGGCGAGTCTTTCCTCTGCGAAGAGCGTGGTTGGCGCACCTGCTCCGTAGAACCGAGTCGCTCGCTCGACTCGTTCAGCCGCCAATGGCTCGATCTCACGGAAGATCTCCGCCCGGTGCCAGGGATTGGCCTTATCGGTGCGACGCAAGGCGATGCTGTTCAGCGAGTGAATAATGCGTATCTGCAGTTCATCGCCATCCGGCCCGGACAATCGAGGGTGACCGCGCAATTCGTGTAACAGCCGCTCAGCATCCTCTGATTTGCCCTCGAAAATATAAACGATGGCTTGCATCCGCCGGGCGCCCAGCGTCCAAAGGTCATCCGCTCCCAGGACACGTTCGAAGCGCGGCATAAGTTCAGCCAGCATGCTGCGCAATTCGCCCACATGCGATTGGTTGGTAATGACACCTAAACGAATGAACTCCGAGTTCAAAGTTCGTGGATCGTCCTGCCCCGCATGGGTCCGCCAAAGCTTTGTGGCCTGGTCATATTCACTGCGTGCCTCGGTCCAAAGGGTGAGGTTGTTGTAGATCTGGCCGAGAAGATCGCGCACCTCGGCTTCCTGCAGTGGCTGTCCTGCAAATCGTTCCGACGCAGACGCCGACGCGCGGGCCAGCACATCGCTGAACCTGACGTCGGCGGCGCCAGTCATCGGATCGGCGCTGGTCAGCACTTCACGCATGAAATCGTTGATCGCCGTGGCGCGTTTGTTTGATTCCCTCGATTGAAATAGCGCCCAACCCGTGCCCGCTGTCGCCGCAGCGAGAATAACGACGATTGACGCTATCGAGAACGCCAGCCTCTTATGCCGGCGAACGAACTGCCTGAACTGGTAGGCCGCAGACGCCGGACGCGCGAGGATCGAATCGTGCGCAAGAAACCTCTGGATGTCTTTCGAAAGCTCGCCGGCGCTCTGATAACGCCGTTCCGGCTCTTTCTCCAGGCACTTCAATACGATCAATTCAAGATCGTGATCCACCCGTCGCTGCGGCGTCGATGGCCGAGCCGGCGGCGTCTGGGCGATGTGATGCACGACTTCTCGCAGCGTGCCGGACACGGGATAAGGAAATCGCCCCGCGAGCAGGTGATAGAGAATGACGCCAAGAGAATAGACGTCTGTGCGAATATCGAGCGCGTCCGCCCGCCCTTCGGCCTGCTCGGGGCTGGCCCAGGGCAGAGAGCCGACGAACTGTCCGGCGACCGTCATGCCCACTGACGAACCTGCAACCTCCTGTTCGATCTTGGCCAGGCCAAAATCAAGCACCCGCGGCTCGCCGCCGTCATCGATGAGGATGTTGGCGGGCTTAAGATCACGATGCACGATTCCACGCAGATGGGCCGCATTTACCGCGTCGCAGATCTTGGCGAATAAGGCGAGCAATTCGTCCACGGACAGTCCCGCGCCGGCCACATAGCTGTCCAGCGGCCGACCCGCGACATAATCCATCACGTAATAGGCATGGCCGTCGAGCAGTCCGCGGTCGTGAATCGCGACGATGTGTGAATGCGTCAGACGGCTGAGAGCATCGACCTCGCGCTCGAATCGCGCCAGCTCGTTGCGGTCGGCAAACGGTCCTTCCTTCAGCACCTTGATGGCGATCTTTCGGCGCGTGGATTCCTGAATTGCCTGATAAACGATGCCCTGACCGCCACGGTGTATTTCGCGAAGAATGCGATAGCCGGGAATTGAAAACGCGGGCACTCCAGCCCCCCGCGCGGGACGGACACGATCCCCAAGGCCCTCGAACTGACGCCAGGCTGCGTCTACCAGGGCACGCTCCGGCGAGCCGTTTGGCCCCATCGAAACAATGGAAGAATCGGTCTTCATGCGATCGCTTCTTCGAATCCTGTTTTGCCGCGCGGGCCCGATGCAAGGCGAAGCGCAGCACAGACAAGGTCCCTAGGGCGAGCTGTCGGCCGGACGCGTCGTCGCGCTCAGCGCATCCAATTCTTGCCTCCAGTTGGCTGCGCTCTTGTCAAAACCGGCGTCCGCCGAGGCCGCGTGTCGTGCTTCATCGAGATTAATAAGGGCCTTTAAGATTTCAATGCGGTCCTTCACGTCGCTCGCTTTCTTGTTCAGAGTCGCGTGAGCTTCCACCAGATTGGCCGATGCGAGGTGATAGTCACCGGTTGCAGCACGTGCCCGGCCAAGTGCTGCGAGAAATCGCCTGAGAAGTCCCTCGTTTCCGACCTTGCTCGCCTGCCGAACCCTGGGTTCGGCCGGCGCGAGCATCGAGATCGTCTCCGCCTGTCTGCCCAGTTCGTTCAGGGATTCGCCGAACTTGGCTAGCAGCAACAGCGTTTCAGGGTGGTCCTCCCCCAGCACCTTCGTGCGCTTCTCCAGTGCTTTGCGAAGGAACGGCTCGGCTTCGGTCCGGCGGTCCAGTTTCTCAAGCAGCATGCCGAGATTGATAAGCGTGATCATCGTGTTGGGATGATCCTCGCCCCGAACCCTGCGGAACTTCTCCAGTGCTTCCCGATAAAAGACTTCTGCCTCGGCCAACTTGCCTTGATTCGCCAGGAACAGGCCCATGTTGTTGATCGAACCGATGGTGTCGTGATGATCCTCGCCGAGAATGCGGCGCCGCTTCTCGAGCGCCTCACGCAAGAGCGGCTCAGCCTCGGCGATCTTCCCTTGAAATTGGAGAACCACCCCAAGGTTATTTATCTGGTTGATCGTCAGGGGGTGCTCTTCGCCGCGCAAGACTCGGGACTTTTGCAGCGCCTCGCGATAGTAGGGTTCAGCCTCTGCATATTTTCGCGCGTCGAGATACATCCCGCCCACCAGGCCGATGGCCTTCGCCGTATCTGGATGATCATCGCCCAGGATGCGGCGGCTGCGTTCCAGTGCTTCGAGGCAGGTCCTTTCAGCCCGCGCATACTTGCCAGCCGCTGAGGAGATGCGCGCGATGTCGAGGATCGACGTAATCGTCCTGGGGTGGTCGTCGCCCAGAATGCGTCGGCGCTTTTTCAGGACCTCGGTGAACAACGCATCAGCTTCACGCACCTTGCCCTGCTGCTCAAGCAGAATACCCATGTATTGAATGGCATTGAGTGTCGTCGGATGGTCATCGCCGAGCAGACGCCGAAATCGCTCCAGCGAGTCGCTGTAGTAAGGTTGGGCCTCTGCCAGTTTGCCCTGGTTCTTGAGCACGCGTCCGACGGACTGTATCGATGAAATCGTGCCGTGATGCGATTCGCCCTGCGTGCGTCGAATTCGCTCCAGGACGTCGCGGAACACGGCTTCGGCCTCAACAAACCGCGCCTGTGATTCAAGAATGCAACCCAGGTTTTCCTGCGCGCTCAATGTGCTGGGGTGTTCCTCACCCAATACCCGTCGGTAACCGTCGAACGCTTCCCGGTAATAAGACTCAGCCTCTGTTAGCCTGCCTCGTTCCCGCAGGAAGCTGCCCATGTTGCCGAGGGCACGCAGGGTCTCCGGGTCGTCGCTGCCCACGTCGCGCCGACCCACTTCGACGGCCTGACGAATGAGCGTTTCCGCTTCGGGCACCTTGCCCTGGGCCTCCAGCAACTCACCCTGTCGATTCATCGATTCCAACGTGTCGTGATGTCCGTTACCAAGAAGGCGGCGGCGTATTTCGAGCGCTTCGGCCTGCGGCGCGGTGGCGGCGTTTAACGCTCCCAGATTGCGCATCGAATCTGTAATCGCCTGCAACAGAGTCGCCTTGACCAGCGGTTGATTCGCAAATTCCGATTCAATCGCACTCAGGGCAGGCTGAAGAAAGTTGTCGTTAAGCGAGTCGATCGCAATGCCGGTGAAATCGGTACCCCCGAGCATTTTGTCGAGCGCGTCGATCCGTTCGTTCACTTCCTCTGTTGAAACACCGCCGCGCTCGGCGGCCGCCTGCGCCCTGGCAAGCAGCAATTGACGAATACCGGCGCCCATTGATTCCGGATCCCGTGCGGACAAGTGGTCCTTTTGAAATTGAACAACGCGCTCGAGGTCCGACGCCCTTGCCTCGGCATTGTTTTCGGCCTTCTTCGCCCGCACAGCCTCATCGTTGGCCCGCCGCCACTGCGTCACGCAATACGCCAGTCCACTCGCAATGAGAAGTATGAAGGCAGCGCTGATCGCCGTAGCGGCACGATGGCGATTCAATTGCTTTCGAAGCACGTACGCGAACGAGTCGCGCCTCGCTTCGATCGGGTTGCCCACCAAATGGTGTCGAATGTCTCGCGCCAGTTCGCCGGCAGATTGATAGCGGCGTTCCGGCTGCTTGGCGAGGCACTTCAGGATAATGGTGTCGAGATCCTTGTTGATATGCACGACCGACCCAGGTCGAACCGGCTCGGCGCGGAGAATTCGGTCCTGCACATCGCTATTCCGGCCACTCACGTTGTAGGGGAATTTTCCGGTGAGCAACTGATAGAGAATCACACCAAGTGAATACACATCGGTTCGCACGTCGATTTCGTGCGAGTGCCCCGCCACCTGTTCGGGGCTGGCCCAGGGCATGGATCCAACAAACTGTCCGGTCAGGGTCATCAATTGGGCCGATGAATCGTCGGCCTCAGCGCCGGTCAATTTGGCCAGGCCGAAGTCCAGCACGTGGGGTTCGGCATCATTGTCGATCAGAATGTTCCCGGGCTTGAGATCGCGATGAATGACACCACGAAGGTGGGCCACGTTCACGGCGTCGCAGATTGTCGCGAATAGTTGCAGAACATCGGCCAGCGCCATGCCTTCCCCGACCACAAACGCATCGAGCGATCGACCGGGAATGAAATCCATTACGTAATAGGCATGCCCTGCAATCAGTCCTCGATCTCGAATGGCGACGATGTGCGGATGGTTCAGTCGGCTGAGAATTTCGACTTCGCGATCGAAACGCGCCAGCTCGGCGGCGTCCGCGAACGGTCCGTGCTTGAGCACCTTGATAGCGACCTTGCGCCCGGTCGATTCCTGAATTGCCTGGTACACCACCCCCTGCCCGCCGCGATGCACTTCACCCAAAATGCGGTAACCAGGAATGGTGAACGATCGGGCAGGATCAACGGATGTTGATTCACTTCTTCCGGGCAGGTTCTCCACCTGCCGCCAGGCTGCATCGACCAGGGCGCGCTCCAGTGAACTGCCCGGCACCATCGAGATGTTGGAAGAGTCGGTCTTCATGTTCGGGCTGTCCGCTCCTTCCATGACGACG
>CAYXEY010000269.1:0-7286 GCA_964464105.1 uncultured Planctomycetaceae bacterium | reverse complement strand
GGTGCTCAATGCCCTGTCGCTCGATTTGATGATTCAGCTCGTTGAGACGCTGGAGCGGCATGATCTCGACCGCGACATCCGCTGCATCGTCCTGCGCGGGGCGGGCGACCGGGCTTTCGCAGCCGGGGCCGACATCGGCGACATGGCCGAGGCGTCGGTCGTGGACATGTATGAGCGGAACCAGTTTGCCCGGTGGGAGAAGATCAAGCGGATTCGAAAGCCGATCATCGCGGCAGTGAGCGGCTTCTGCCTCGGCGGCGGATGCGAGCTGGCCATGCATTGCGACATCATCATCGCCAGCGAAACGGCCCGCTTCGGTCAGCCGGAGATCAACATCGGCGTCATCCCCGGCGCCGGCGGCACGCAGCGGCTCAGCCGCACCGTCGGGAAGTTCCGGGCGATGGAGCTGATCCTTACGGGGCGGTTCATGACTGCGCAGGAGGCGCACGCGATTGGGCTGGTGACGCGGATCGTCCCGGTGGAGACATTCGTCGATGAAGCCGTGAAGCTGGCGCGTGAGATCGCCGAGCGTCCTCCGATGGCTGTACGTCTTGCGAAAGAGGCCGTGCTCAAGGCGTTCGAAACGCCGCTTTCTGAGGGTCTGGAGTACGAACGCAAGCTGTTCTACATGCTTTTCGCCACGGAGGATCAGAAAGAGGGCATGAAGGCGTTCTTTGAAAAGCGGAAGGCGGATTACAAAGGTAAGTGAAAGTTGTAAGTGGCCAGTGCAGTGTGGCTGGTTTAGAATTACGGCTCATCTGCTCACAAAATACTCTCTAATCGGAGGTGGGACATGGGTATCTGGGACAAACTCAAGGGCGAGTTGATCGACATCATCGAGTGGCTGTCTGACAGCCCCGATACGATGGTCTACCGCTTCGAGCGCTACAACAACGAGATCAAGAACGGCGCCAAGCTGGTCGTGCGCGAGGGGCAGGCCGCGGTCTTCGAGAACGAAGGCAAGCTTGCCGACGTCTTCCTGCCCGGCACCTACACGCTCACCACGCAGAACCTGCCCATTCTCGGCACGCTAAAGGGCTGGAAATACGGATTCGAAAGCCCTTTCAAGGCGGAAGTCTATTTCGTCAGCACCCGGCGATACACCGATCTGAAGTGGGGCACCAAGAACCCGGTCATGCTCCGCGATCCGGAGTTCGGCCCGGTGCGTCTGCGGGCTTTCGGCACCTACACCATCAAGGTGACCGATCCGGCGGCGTTCATTCGCGAAGTGGTGGGCACCGAGGGGCGGTTCGACTCGAATGAAATCTCCGAGCAGCTTCGCAACCTAATCGTGTCGAAGTTCGCCGACGTGCTGGGCGAAAGCAAGATTCCCGTACTCGATCTTGCGTCCAATTATGAGGAGCTGGGCACGTTTCTGACCAAGCGCATCGGCGCGGACTTCGGTCACTATGGTTTGGAAATCGCCAAGCTGCTGGTTGAGAACATCTCATTGCCGCCCGAAGTCGAGGCGGCCATGGACAAGCGCACCAGCATGGGTGTGATCGGCAACCTGCAGGCCTACACGCAGTTTCAGGCGGCCAACTCGATGGAGGAAGCGGCTAAGAACCCCGGCGGCATGGCGGCCGGCGGCATGGGCATGGGCATGGGCTTCGGCATGGCTCAGACCATGGGCCAGGCGATGGCCGGCGGTGCGGGTGCGACTGCAACGCCGCCGCCGATTCCCGGCAAACTGTCATTTTACATCGCCGAGGGTGGACAGCAGGTCGGCCCGCTCGATTCTGAGGCGTTGCTCGCCAGGGTTCGCGCCGGTTCGCTGAAGGCGGACACCCTCGTCTGGAAGCAGGGCATGGCCGAATGGAGCGCCGCCGGAAAGGTGGCCGAGTTGTCCAACCTGCTCGGCAGCGTTCCGCCGCCGTTGCCGAAGTAACTCCAATTTCCGCAGGGACGCGCAGGATGGATCTGCCAGATTCGGCCGCGGTTGCCCCCGATCGCCGGTTTCCATGTCGACAATGCGGCGCGAAACTTGAATTCGCTCCGGGCACCAGTGTGCTGCGCTGCGCACACTGCGGATCGGAGAACGCCATCGCGCGCCCCGCCGGTCCCGTCGATGAACTCGACTTTCATGCCCAATTGAATGACCTTGCCAATCAGCAGGAGACCGTCGACGCACCCATCGTGAAATGCACGGCCTGCGCCGCCGAGATTGCTCGTCCCGCCAATTCAACTGCGCTGCGCTGCCCCTTCTGCGGGTCGGACATCGTGATGCAGGGGAGTTCAAAGCAGACCATCAAGCCGCGCTCGCTGCTGCCGTTCAAGGTTTCCCGCCAGCAGGCCGTGGACCTGTTTCGCGGATGGATCGGCAGCTTGTGGTTCGCGCCGGGAGGGCTGAAACGCGACGCCAGCGGGGAATCGCGGATCGACGGGCTTTACATGCCGGCGTGGACTTACGATTGTGATACCACCAGCCAGTACACCGGCAGCCGCGGCGACTATTACTATGTGACGCAGACGTATACGACCGTCGAAAATGGACAGACTGTCACGCGCACGAGACAGGTTCGGCATACGCGCTGGACCTCCGCCTATGGCACCGTACAGCGGGCCTTCGACGACCTGCTGGTGCTGGCCACGCGATCTTTGCCTGAGAAGCACGTTCACCAGCTTGAACCGTGGGATCTCGGTTCACTCGTGCCCTATGCCGACGACTACCTGAGCGGCTTTCTGGCCGAGCGATATCAAGTAGAGTTGTCCGAGGGATTCGAAGTCGCCCGCAAGATGATGGAGCCGCCGATTCACTCAGATGTCTGCTCCGACATCGGCGGCGACGAGCAGCGCGTCGATTCAATTGCCACGCAGTATCACGGCGTCACCTTCAAGCACCTGTTGCTGCCGGTGTGGATCAGCGCCTATCGCTTTCGCGGCCGCGTGTTTCGATTTCTGGTGAACGCGCGGACCGGCGAAGTGCAAGGCGAACGGCCGTGGAGCGCGGCGAAGATCACGTTGTTCGTGCTGATGTGCCTGGCGGCGGTAGGGGGAATCGTTGCATTGGTCAGTATGTCCAAGCAATGAAAGAATACGCACCCAATGACAACCGCACTCACTTCGAAGGCCGCGCCATACGATCGCATCGGCGTCGGCTACGACACCACCCGACGGGCTGACCCTTATCTCGCATCGCGACTGCTGGCATTGTTGAATGTCGCGCCGAGCGCACCCTGCCTCGATGTCGCCTGTGGCTCAGGCAATTACACCCTCGCGCTGGCCAACGCAGGTTTGCGGATGACCGGCGTCGATCTATCGCAGCACATGATTTCGCAGGCCCGGCAGAAGGCTCCGCAGCTTCCCTGGCATCTCGGCGACGCCGCGGCGCTGCCTTTTGCGGATGGCTCATTCGCCGGGGCGACCTGTACGCTGGCGATTCATCATTTTGCTGATCGTCGTGCGGCCTTCTGCGAGATTCACCGCGTGCTCCGAGCCGGACGGCTCGTGATCCTCACCTCGTCGCATGAGCAGATTCGCGGATACTGGCTCAATCACTATTTCCCCAAGGCCCTCGAGCTTTCGCTCCATCAGATGCCCGACCTGCCGGAGGTCTCGGACCTGCTCCAGGCCGCCGGATTCTCGTCGATTTCAACCGAAGCGTACGCCGTGCGACCGGACCTGAAGGATTTCTTTCTTCAGAGCGGCAAGCATCGCCCGGAGATTTATCTCGACCCGCGCGTGCGGGCAGGCATCTCGACGTTTGCATTGTTTGCGGAGCCGACGGAAGTGGACATCGGCTGCCGGCGACTCGCAGACGACATCGCCTCGGGCCGAATCAGCGAGGTCATTGCGTCTTATCAGAACCCACATGGCGATTACCTGTTCATGGTCGCGGGGCGGGATGGACACGGCGAGGCAACTGCTGGATAACATCGCCGCGAGACTCGACCGCTAAAGGAATGAGGATTATGAGTTTGTTTAGATCAGTAAGACTCTTGATGGCGGCAGGGGTTGCCATCCTGTTAACCTCGTACGTCGCCTGTTCACAGAAGTCGACCCCTTCGGACGTTCATCTTGAAAGCCGCGATGAAGATCCTGGGCATGGCCTGCACACGGTGAACAGCGATCGCCTGCGCGAGATCATGCATGGTCTTACCGCCATCGAAATGGAACGGCTGCACGCCGATGCGTCTGGCGGCGGGCCATCGCAGGATCGGATCGAGCGCGTGGCCCAGTCTGCGGCCCAGCTTGCCGAGGACGCCCGCATTCTGCCTTTCACCTATAAAGACCTGACGATGAATGCGGAGAGTCGCCGGGTATTTGACGATCTCGCGCTGCGGCTTCGGCGGCATTGTCTCGAACTCGAGCAACTTGCCCGAACCCGCCAGACCCGCGCGTTGAAGCCGAAAATGGATGAGATCACGCGAACCTGCAACGATTGCCACGCCTCGTTCCGCGGCCCGCAAATGGCGATGAGAGGAAAGGGAATCGAGCCATGAGCACCCAAAACCGGATCCCGTCGGAGGGCACGTAGATTTGCCGGGACAGGGGAACAAAGCGAGGCAAACACGCACGAAGTGAAATCAGATTTCGCCGCATGCAACCGACAGTTGGCGGGTGCGTACAACTCCATGACCGCCTCGCGATCCTCGCTCCAGGAGGAAAGCCCCGTGAACACCCAGAACCCCATTCAACTCATTCTTGGTTACATCCAGAGTCTGTTCGGCGAAGTCGGCATCGGCTGGTTCGAGGGCTTGCAGGCATTGATCATCAACTTGATCGATGCGCTCTTCGGGTGAGCCAGGAAATCGACGCGATTCTCGCAAGGCCGAACGTGATGCATGGCTGAGGGTGGGTTGCCAGAGGCCATCGCCGCTGGCAATCACCCTGCGCTTTCGACGGGGTATTTGAATTGAACTAGCGGCTGCCGCCCATCATCGATTCCACAGCCGCTCGGTATTCTGCCGGAACATCTTTCATCAAATAGGACTTCACATCGAGACCCGCGGTTCGGCAATACAACCAGACCATGCGACATCCGTCGGACTGAGCGCTGAATCTCCAGGGGCCAATCGTCAGAGCGTCGTAGCTCGGGGCGTCGAGTTCGCCGGAAATCTCCTGGTCCGCCGGCGTTCTGCCGACCAACGTTTCACCTCGCCAGTAAAGCGTTCGATAGCGAGCAAAACCGGGGCGAACGTACTCGAATCGAACGATGGCGATCTCGTTTTTCTGCCGGAAGACGCAGACCGAGTCCAGGCGAATGGGATATGACTTGTTGGAACTCCGGAACGAGCCCAGCGGCCCGATGACGTGGCTGGCCACTCGATCCTGTACGTGGCGGGGCAATTGCCTGATCAGCCGAGTGACCCCGAAGGGCGCAACGAGTATCACCAGGCAGACGCACACTACCACGATCCATTTGCGTGTCATCAGGAACGAAACCGGCCCCCATCTCAGTCGATAATCGAGCTTCGCGCGCGGATCGAAGGGTCGGCCGCACTCCGGACAGCGATCGGCCGTGGTAACGCGGAGCGACTGGGCGCAATTCAGGCAGCGCCGATCGTCCGGAGTCAGGCGAGCAAGCACTACTCTTTTGACGGCTCGCGATGAGACCGCCATGAGGACGAGGATGGTCACGGCAAGCGCGGCGACGACGCTCATGTTTCCCGTAAATGGGAATGTGGCTCCATAATATGCGCAGTCAAGTTCAAAGCGTCCGACCATCTGGCTGATGGTCGTCAGTAGAAATGCCCACGAGCCCCACTGAGCGCTTCGCAGAAGCATCCGCGTCGCATCCGGCGGGGGCTCCAGATCGCGCCAGTAGTTTGGAACCGATCGGCGGCGATGCAGAATGGCGGTGATGCTGAATGTGATCAGGTGCGTGCCGCCCACCACGGCCATCATCACTGCAAGATCGGAGAGAAGAGATTTTGCGCTTCGATTCAGAAAGTAGTTTGAATCGAAATCCTCCGGCTCAAGGGGAAAGGGAAACGTGCTATAGGCGGATACCTGCCACGCCAGCCGCTTCGACTGCATCTTCACGAACGGCGATGCATGAATTGCCTCGAATGCCATGTAAGCGAGGGCCACGGCGAGATAACAAGCCATGACCTTGATCGCGGTGATTACGAGGGTCCGCAGATTGACCGCCGTCGAGGTGGACATTGGCGATGATCTTAATCGACTGGCGTCTGATGAGGGAATGAGCATGCCACCCGCGGGTTAAGGCGACTGCGATGTCAGGGGTGAGGGTCGAAACTTCCGATTCGGCCGAGCTGTCCGGACATCATCAGCTTGCGTCGACCAGATCGGAGGTATTTAATTCACACTCGGTGTCCACGGTGATTCTGACGCGATCGTTCGATCGCGTGTTACCGTGAGGTACGAAAGGACCAGCGCCATGGCCAAGAAGAAAAAGTCAGCCAAGAAAAAAGCCACGAAGAAGACCAGCAAGAAGCCGGCGATGAAGGCCGCCAAGAAGAAGAAAAAGGCGGGCAAGCGCACGGTGCTGCGCAGCTCCAAGGGCAAGAAGCTCTACGCCGTCCGCGACGCCGAGGGCAAGTTCAAGGACATTCAGTCCTACGCCCGGGCGCATGCGCAGGACATCAAGCGCGATGCCGCCGACGAGGTGTAATCGCCAAAGCAAATCCTAGCGCGTGCGTAATTCCTATCTCGCTCGCATCCCGGCGCACCGGGAACCGTCGGCATTGCCCCCGGCGCACGCACTAGCTATTTGTGTTCGCGGTCTTACGGGAGCGTCCAGAGAGACGTCTCGTCCGCGACCGGGGGCGCCGCGTCCAAAACGCATACGCCTCCGCCGCAGTAACCCGACCACCCGTTAAAGACATAATTGGGATTGGATTGCTGGTTCGGAGGGTTGGGCGTCAGCGTCAGGACCGAACCCGATCGGGCCGCTCCGACCTGCTGCACATCTTCCCATCCCACGCTGAAGCCGTAATTGAGCACCTTCGGACCTCCCTGTCCGGGGTAGGTCAGGAAGTCGGAAATTTCAAGTTTCGCAGTGATCCCCGGGCCGGTCTGCTTCGTGTTGTTGACCCGAGAGCGAACGATGAATGTCGGCATCCGCTGATAGACGGCGGTGACGGTTCGGTCACGATCGGCCTGATAGGAGGCCTCGCCCAGGTTGCCGATGTCTCCCGTCGCCAGGTCGCCTTCCGGCGGGGTCCCGCCGTCCCCGGCCCCGGACGGATCATCGATGACGCCCTGCCCCGGACCGCAGCCCGGCAGAGCTGCCATCACGGCAAGGACGAAACAGAGGATGAAGGCCTGCGGGAGGACGCCCGCCGGGCCATGGCCCGCTGGGACGAGGAACCGGTGACGCT
>CAYXEY010000268.1:0-7301 GCA_964464105.1 uncultured Planctomycetaceae bacterium | reverse complement strand
TTGTACTCTGCCTTTTTTCGCTATTCGCTATTCGCTATTCGACATTTTGCCTCTCGGGTTCATATGGATAAAACGCGCCCATTCTGGCAGACCGCCCTCCTCCACGCCGTGCTCATCGGCGGGTCGGTCGTCTTTGCGCTGCCCTTCGTGTGGCTTGCCGGCACGAGCTGGAAGCTCGATAAGGAGCTGCAGACCGAGGACGTGCGGATTCTCCCCACGCTTCCACAGGCCCGCCCGGTCAGTCCGTACATCGATGAGAACACGTTCAGCTTTGAGCGGCCGGAGTCGATTCCGAAGAATCGCTGGGATACGTTCATTCGCAGCACCGTCGAATCGGAAATCGATTCTGCCGTCGCTGCATGGTCCGATCCGCGAACAGCCGATGTGGACGTGAACATTCTTCGCGACCAACTTCGCGGCGGTGTATTCAAGCGACTTCGCGGCATGCTCCCGCCGGCCGAATGGGATGGCGATCAGGCTTCGCTGCAAACGGCGATTCGCAAGGCGATCACGTCGCCCGTCATTACCGAAGTTTTCGAGCAGGCGTATCGCTATGTCGCGCTGGGCAAGGTTATTCTCAAGGACCGCCAGTATCGCATCTACGACCTCACCGGCGACAAGGCGATTGAGCAATTGTGGACGAAGGAATCGGGGCCGCTGACGAAGATCGAGCCGCGTGTCGAGAATGGTCGAAACGTCGGCGTGCTGCATTACGACTGGATGAAATCTAATTCCGGCGTGGGGGGTTCTGAGAAGCAATCGCTCACCGTCGGCGGCCTGTTCGAATTGCCCGTGGACTTCAGCGATTTCCAGCGACTGGACGTGAGCTTCCGCCGCGATGAATCGTGGCATGCGCTCACCGCCACGCTCGAAATAGACGG
The DNA here is from genome assembly GCA_964464105.1 of uncultured Planctomycetaceae bacterium. Taxonomy (GTDB): domain Bacteria; phylum Planctomycetota; class Phycisphaerae; order UBA1845; family UTPLA1; genus CAYXEY01. Next base: position 6,420 of record CAYXEY010000268.1, on the reverse strand, counting down.
GACGCTGTATCGCACCGTGAGGGCCAAGCATCTCGGCGAGGACACCTGGTGGGACGTGCAGTTGCAGCGTGCCGGACCCGACGACGACCGGCTGATCCCCCACCGATACGTCGTGATCGAGCCGGTCGATTCCGGCCCGCAATTCAACCACGGCCCGCGCAAGCTGAAGCTCAACCTGCACATCACTCAAAACACAGCGGCCGGCGCATACTGGGCCAAGATGTCGGAAAACTACAAGAAGGTCTTCGAGGAAGTACCCTTCTGGCGCTATCTGTCCACCAGCGCGTTTCTCGCCTTGGCCAATATCGTCGGAACTTGCCTCTCCTGCTCGCTGGCAGCCTACGCGTTCGCCCGCATGCGCTTCCCCGGGCGCGACCTCTGCTTCGTTCTGGTGCTGGCCACGCTGATGATCCCGCCGCAGGTCACCATGATTCCTTCGTTCATCGTATATCGACAACTTGGCTGGTATAACACGCTAGCCCCGCTGTGGGTGCCGAGCTGCCTCGCCGGAAACGCCTTCGCCATCTTCCTGTTGCGGCAAGCGATGAAGGGCCTGCCGCGCGACCTGGAGGACGCCGCCCGCATCGACGGCTGCGGCTACTGGCGAATCTACTGGCACGTGGCCCTGCCGCTGATGAAGCCGACCCTCGCAGCCATCAGCGTGTTCACGTTCATGTATGTGTGGAACGACTTCCTCGGCCCGCTCATCTACGTGAACGACCAGCGTCTTTATCCACTGGCACTCGGCCTGTTCTCGTTCATGGCAGGTCGCGAAAACCAGTTCACTTTGATCATGGCCGGCGCCATGGTGATGACGCTGCCGGTGGTGGTGATGTTCTTCTTCCTGCAGCGGTATTTCATTCAAGGCGTGGCCCTGACGGGCATGAAAAATTGACGGAAATTGCTGACCAGCCTACCGTGCGCGGCCTTGTCGGTCGGCACGCCGGGCGACAATGAAGGAACTCTGGTGAACAAGTCGACGACTTTGCGGGATCTCAAACCCATGCGGCGCGAGCAGGCAATCTCAGAAATCAGCGGCCGGCAATCAGTCGGCGCCGTGACAAACGTGCGGCAGCTCGACAACGGCGTACTCATCGAATGCGGCGCGGCACACGTCCGGCTGAGCGTCGAACGGGCGGGCATCCTGCGGGTTTGCCTCGCGCCCTCGGGCAGGTTCCGGCGCGATCGATCCTGGTCAGTCATCGAGTCCGAAATGGGACATCCCGATTTTCGTGTGACTCAGGCATCCGACAAGATCACCCTTGCAACGGATGTACTGACAGCGATCGTGCATCGGAGCCCCTGTCGAATCGAGTTCCGCGACGCTGCTGGACGCATCCTCTGCGGAGACAGCGCGACTGGCATGTGCTGGGATGGCGAAGCCATCAGTTGTCACAAGCGGCTCGATGCCGCCGATCACTTTTTCGGCTTCGGCGGAAAGGCGCTTTCGTTCAACAAGCGCGGAACGACGCTGGTCAACTGGAACAGCGATGCCGCCGATCACGATTCGCACTCCGACCCGCTTTACCAGTCCCACCCGATTGCACTCGTGCTGAACAAGGGTCGCGCGTACGGTTTGTTCTTCGATAACACCTATCGCTCGTGGTTCGACCTCGGCAAGACCGCGCGGGACTCATGGAGCTTCGGCGCCGACGGTGGCGAGCTGAACTACTACGTCATCCCCGGTCCCACGCCCGCCGATGTGGTTCGCAACTATGGCAGGCTGGTCGGCACCATGCCGCTGCCGCCGATGTGGGCACTCGGTTTTCAGCAATGCCGCTGGAGCTACGAATCGGCCACGCGCGTGCGCGACCTCGCGAAGGAATTCCGCAAGCGCAAGATTCCCTGCGACGCCATCTACATCGACATCGATTACATGGATGGCTACCGCTGTTTCACCTGGAACAAGAAGACTTTTCCCAACCCGGCGGCGCTCATGACCGAGCTTCGCAAGAAGGGTTTTCGTACCGTCGTCATCCTCGATCCCGCGATCAAGAAAGATGTGGGTTACATCGTGTACGAGAGCGGCCTGGCGGGCGGGCACTTCTGCCCAGATGCCGGTGAACGCGCCTATGTCGGCAAAGTATGGCCGGGCGACAGCCTCTATCCCGATTTCAGCCGCGGCGAAACGCGTGAATGGTGGGGAGATTTATACAAAGGACTCATCAAGGACGGCATCGCCGGCTTCTGGAACGACATGAACGAGCCGGCCGATTTTTCGCAGCCCGACGGACTCGCCCCGCTCGATCTTCAACATGACAACGAGGGCGAACCGACGTCGCATCGCGAGATTCACAATGTGTACGGCATGCAGATGGCCCGCGGGACGTTTGACGGCGTGACCAGGCTGCGGCCCGATGAGCGGCCGTTCATCCTGACCCGCGCGGGCTTCGCCGGCGTTCATCGCTACGCCGCAACCTGGACCGGCGACAACAAGTCCAACTGGGAACACCTCAAGCTGAGCATTCCCATGCTGTTGTCGATGGGTCTCTCGGGTCAGGCGCTGGTTGGCGCCGACGTCGGCGGTTTCTTCAACTGCCCCAGCCCCGAGCTGTTCGTGCGCTGGATGCAGCTCGGCGTCTTCTATCCGCTTTACCGCGTGCACACCTGCGGCGGACCCGAGCAGGATCCATGGTCCTTAGGCAAGCCGGCCGAGAAGCTCAGTCGCGCGGCCATCGAATTGCGCTATCGCCTACTTCCATATATTTACACGCAGATGCGCCAGGCCGCGCGCGAGGGCCTGCCGCTCATGCGCCCCATCCTGCTCGACTTCCCGAATCATCCGATGGTCGAGCGCACCGGCCATGAATTCATGTTCGGTCCAAACCTCTACGTCGCGCCGGTCATCGAGCCGGGCGCCGCAGTCCGCAAGATCTGGCTGCCCGAAGGCACCTGGTACGCATTTGATCCCGATTCGAAGAAGCCTGTGGCCGCTTTCACTGGCGAATCCGAGCCGGAGCAGATCTGCGGCGTGCTGACCGGCAAGCAGCGGCCCGTTGAAAAGCAGATCGCCGTCGATTTGTCATTAATACCGATGTTTGCGCGGGCCGGGGCGGTCATCCCGATGCGCGACGTTATTCAGCATGTGGACGAGTCGCCGCTTGAGTGTGTGATCCTGGAGATCTTTCCCGGCACCGGCAGCGGCGAGCTTTACTGCGATGATGGTCGCACGCTGTCGCACGAGAATGGCGAGTTCGGCTACGAGGAATACAGGACCGATTCCAATGATCGCATGCGCCAAGTCGAGATCGCCGCGCGTGCCGGTAAACAGGAACATCTGCCCCGCGAGTATCGCCTGCGATTCAACGGTGTGACCGGCAAGCCCACTGAAGTGCGACTTGGCGACACGCCGCTGCCGCAGGCCAAAGGCAAGGGCAGGATCCACGCCGGCTCGTGGACCTACGACGCGAAATCACAGGTCGTTACGGCGTACGTGTCCAGATGGCTACCCGGCCATGCGGTTCAGATCGTGTCAGCCGGCAGCGTCCGAAAAGCCGGAAAACAGCCGATGAGAAAGCGGCGATAATTGGCCGCATTGCCAACCCGCCGGCGATCTGTTCGCATGAGCTTGCGGTACAATCAGCACATCGCCGAATCTCGATTTGCACGAAGGAGACTTCGCAATGAACGACTCCGATTTCCTCAAGCAGCAGTTTATCACCCTTCGCGAGGAGATTCGCGAAAGCAAAGCGCGGATCTTCAAGCTCGTCCTCCTGGGATCACTCTTCATACCGCTGGCCGGTTACGCGGCGGATCGCATGGAGCTGTTTTTTGCCAGCGCATCGCTTCCCTTCGTGATCGTACTGATCATGCTCACCTTCATCTCCGAGCAGAACGCGATCATCCGCGCGGGACGATACCTCAAGGAGCACATTGAGCCCAAGATCACCGGTGTGACCGGTTGGGAGAAGTGGCTGGAGAGCAATCACCAGCTTCGCACGCTGGATCGCTTCTTCTTCGGCAGCTTCATGCTGATGTTCTTCATCTTCTACGCGATAGGCTGCGCAGCGGCGATCCAGACGCTGTCCATCAAATTCTTCGACGATCAGACGCAGTTCACACTTTCAGCCGTGGCGTATGCACTGGGCGGACTGTGGGTGCTCTTCGTCTGGCTGCGACACTGGCATTCGTGCACGACGACGAATTGAGGATCACCAGGCCTTGACGATCTGCCGGAACTTCTCGCCGCGCTCTTCGTAATTTTTGAACATGTCGTAACTCGCGCAGCCCGGCGCGAGCACGACGACGTCGCCGGAAGTGGCCAGACTGCGCGCCGCCTGCACGGCCGAGTCGAAGTTCTCTGCGATGGCCGGCGATGTCTCTCCGCGCAGGCCGCCCGCTTTGTGAATCGCCTCGGCAATCCGCTGCTTCGTCGCACCCACGCAGACCACGGCCTTCGCCCGGCGGGCCAGGGCCGTGCCGAGCGAATCGAACGGCGTGCCCTTGTCCGACCCGCCGACAATCGCGACAACCGGTGCATCAAAGGCCTCCAGCGCGGTCATGGCGGCCTCGGACGTCGTCGCCTTGGAATCGTTGAAATATCTGACGCCGTCTATTTCCTTTACAAACTCCAAGCGATGTGCCAGCCCGCTGAACTGGGCCAGTGCATCAGCCGCGGCCCATTGATCGGCATCGACCATCGTCGCGATGGTCAGCGCCGCCGCAGCGTTCTGAAGGTTGTGCGCTCCGGGCACCTGCAGCCGCACATCGGGAATCACCATTCGCTCCTGCCCATGCGCCGCGAGCCGGTCGATCCAGACCGAGCGCCGCGCGCCATCGATGCCATAGCGATAAAGCGGTCGGCGCGCCTTCCAGTCATCGCCCAGATGCTCGGTGGCCCCTGATTCCGGCAAGGCCAGCAGCCCGCCATGCCGCTGATGCCGGTAGATGTTTGCCTTGGCGTCCGCATACGCCTGCATCGTGCCATGTCGATCGAGATGATTTTCGCGGATGTTGGTGATCAGCGCGATGTGCGGGCTCCACTTGATGGCCGCCGCGTCTTCCAATTGAAAGCTCGAAAGCTCCAACACGACCAGATCGTCATTCGCCATCGACGGCAAGTCGTCGAGCAGGCTCTTGCCGATGTTGCCGCCAAGCCAGACGCGCCCATGCCGCCATCCGCGCGATTTGCGCGCCGCCGAGAGTATCTCCCCCGCCATCGCCGTGGTCGTGCTCTTGCCGACGCTCCCGGTGATGCCGATCACCCGCGCCGGGCAGCGCTCCAGAAAGAGATTCATCTCGCAGGACCACGGGACGCCGCGGGCCCTGGCGGTCTTGAAGAACGACGAGGTTTGTTTATTAACAGCGGGGCTGACCACGAGCAGATCAGCGCCATGCAGATCGTGATCGTCGTGTCCGCCGAGGCGAAGGGTCACATCAAGGCCATCGAGCGCCGCGACGCTTTCGGCGAGATCAGCCGCCGACGCCTGATCGGTCACGACGACTCTGGCCCCCTGCCGGGCGAGCCAGCGGGTCACGCCGATGCCGCCGCCGAATCGGCCCAGCCCCATGACCACGACACGACGTCCGTCAAAACTCGCACACGTCGGCATCGGCCCACCCCTTCCCTGGAAATCTCGATCACGACATCCCGGAGCCCCCCGGCGGAGCATCCTACGTCATGCCGTCATGGGGCTGTCAAGCGCGAACGCGGAAGCCGGAACGCGGAGTTTCGAACCCCGAGTTCCGCATTCCGACTTTCGCGATCCGCGTTCCGAATTGCAACCGCCTTGGCAACAAGACGTAAAACCGCTTTGTGAGCCGCTCCGGCATTTTTTTCCCGTCGCCGGGGAATTTCGCTTAAACACAATTGCCCGCTGACACACTACTCCTGCGAGGGCCCACGGCCGCGATGTCCCACGATACGCCATCGGACGCGCCTGTTGCCCCCACTGACGCCATAACCGCACCGGCCTTGTGGCGGACGCGCCTCGTCGCGCTGGCCATGAAACTGGTCTGGAATCGCGACGACGCGGAAGAACTGGCCCAGGAGGCCTTCATGCGGGCGATTGTGAAGCAAATTCCTGCCGGCGATCCGGGCTACGGACCCTGGCTGATGCGCACGGTTGCAAACCTCTGCGTGAATCACCGGCGACGGCGAAGGGCCGAGCCGTTGAATGAACTGACGCTTCAGGACGCGGGCGTCGAAGCCGGACAGGGGCGCGACGATCAGCGGCGACTCGAAAGGCTGCGATCGGACATGGAGCAGTTGCCAGATCAGCAGCGAATTGCGCTGGTTCTTCGTGGGATGGAAGGCCTGGAGTATGACGCCATCGCCGAGATCATGGAGCTGTCGCCGGCGTTCTTGAGGTGGACCTCGATCGTGTCGCCGACGCGGACCCGGCCGAAGGGGCCGGGCACGCGCCCGTTGAAGGTCCAGTAGCCGAAGGTGGTGCCTTCGGCGAGGCGGCCCTCGACCTC
>CAYXEY010000267.1:0-7311 GCA_964464105.1 uncultured Planctomycetaceae bacterium | reverse complement strand
AGGGGCGAACCGTCATCCACAGCATTCCCGAGGTCGACATCACCGACGACGTCATCCGCACCATGGACCAGACCTATCGGTCCAAGCCGTCGCCGCGGCCGACGCCGCCGCCAGTCGGGCCGGCGCCAACACAACCGCCCCCCGGCAAACCTTAAAGCGATGGACGCTCCAACCTACTCAATCGCGCAGATCGCCCAGCGGTGCGGCGGCCGGATGGCGCCAGGATTCGCCCAGGGCGCGGAGATGATCCGCGGCGTGGAGACGCTGGCCAATGCCGACGCAACGCAGGTCTCGTGGATTGCCAGTGCGAGCCATCGCCACGCATTGACCGAGACTCGCGCCGGCGCAGTCATCGGCAAGGAGGCCGACCTCGAGGGTTTCGTCCGCGGCATCATCGTCGCCGATCCCGAGGCGGCCATCGCAACTATCCTTGAGCAATTTCAAACCCCGCTGGTGACGCCGGCGATCGGAGTCCACCCCACCGCGCTGGTCGATGCGACCGCTCGCCTAGGTCGAAACGTTGCCATTGGCGCGCGGGTGTGTGTCGGCCCTGGCGCGGAGATCGGCGATAACACCATCCTGTTCAGCGGCGTGGACGTCGGCGCGCGGGTCCGCATCGGGACGGACTGCGTACTCCACTCCAATTGCGTGGTTTACGATCGATCCGAACTGGGCAACCGGGTGATTTTGCACGCCGGCGCTGTCATCGGTGCCGATGGCTTCGGCTACATCTTCCGCGAAGGCCGGCACCGCAAGGTTCCCCAGATCGGCATCGTGGTCATCGAGGACGATGTCGAGATCGGGGCCAACAGTTGCGTGGACCGTGCCAAGGTGGGGGCCACGCGTATCGGACGCGGCTCCAAGATTGATAACCTCGTGCAGGTCGCCCATAATGTCCAATTGGGCCAGGGCTGCATTCTGGTCAGCCAAACCGGCGTTGCGGGGAGCTCCAGGCTCGGCAATGGGGTTGTCATGGGCGGCCAGTCCGGCGTCATCGATGGTCTGACCATCGGTGATCGCGTTCAGATTGCGGCCAAGACCGCGGTGTTCAAGGACGTTCCGGCGGGACAAGTGGTGGTTGGAACCCCCGCGCGCGATCGAAACTCATATTTTCGCAACGAAGTGCGAATCAATCGTCTGGCATCGTTGTATGACCAAGTGGCGGAGTTGAAGAATAAGGTAGCCGAGATTGAGCGTAAAGAGAACCATCGACCGCCCGACTTAGATCACGGGCCGGGGTCTCTTCACCGGCGAGACGGTCATCGCGCGCTTTCGCCCCGCCGCGGCGGATTCCGGAATCACCTTCATCCGCACCGATCCCAGCGCGACCGCACGAATTAATGCCCACGTCGCCAACGTCACCAAGCGCGCCCGGCGAACCGCTCTGCGCAATGGCACGTTGTCCATCGAGACGGTCGAGCACTGCATGGCCGCCCTGCACGGCATGGGCATCGACAATCTTGAAATTGAGATCAATGCCGGGGAATTGCCCGGCGGCGATGGCAGTTCGCAGGTCTTCGTAGACGCCTTTCGCAATGCCGGACTGCGTGATCTCGGCGCCGAACGCGAGCCGCTCATCATTCGCGACACCATCCGGGTGTTTGAGGATGACGCCGAGCTGATTGCCGCGCCCAATAACGGCGATTGTCTCGAAATCGTCTATGACCTGGATTACGGCCCCAAGGGCCGACTGCCGCGGCAGATTCATGCCGTGCGCATCAATGAAGATTCGTTTTGCACCGAGATCGCCCCCGCCCGCACCTACCTCTTCGAGGAGGAGGCCAAGGCCTTTCAGGCCCAGGGTCTTGGAAAACACCTGACCCACAAAGATTTGGTTGTCATCGGGGAAAAGGGCGTCATCGAGAACGAGTTCCGGTTCCCCAATGAGTGCGTCCGGCACAAGATCCTCGATCTGGTCGGCGATCTGTACCTGGCGGGCCGGCCGATTCGCGGCAAGATCTTCGCCCGCAAGAGCGGGCATTCCCTCAACCACGAGCTGGTTCGAAAGCTGCTCGAAGCCATCGCGCGGGAGGCGCGAAGGCGGAAGCTCGGGGGGGAGCCCGTATATGACGCCCGCAAGCTGCGGCGCGTCCTGCCGCACCGATACCCCTTCGTGATGATCGACAAGGTCATCGAGCTGGATGGGGACCGCCGGGCGGTGGGCATCAAAAACGTCTCGATCAACGAACCCTATTTCCAGGGCCACTACCCCTCGCACCCCATCATGCCGGGAGTGCTGATTCTCGAGGCCATGGCCCAATTGGGGGGCATTCTGCTCTCCCAAAAGCTGGAGCACACGGGCAAAATCGCGGTTTTTCTGGCCATGGACCACGTCAAGTTCCGCCGGACGGTGGTTCCGGGCGACCAGTTGATCCTGGAGGCTGAGGCCCTGCGGGTGAAGCATCGGACAGGACATGTCCGATGCTCCGCCAGAGTGGAGCAGACCCTGGTTGCTCAGGCGGAAATCAAGTTTATGATGGTAGACGAAGAGCCGCTCTAGGCAGCACGTGGCGCGGGCCTGGGGCAAAAAATGCACTCGCGCGCTGGGCAAGAGCCCGGGATTGTGTCGATCCCAATAGGTAACAGGGCGCAAGAATGCCGAAGATCGCACCGAACGCAACAGTTGATCCTCGCGCGGAAATCGCCGAGGACGTAGAGATTGGTCCCGGCAGTTACGTCGGCCCGCTTGTGAAAATCGGGCCGTGTTGCCGGCTCATCGCCAACGTGACCATCCTCGGCAACACCGAGATCGGTCACGGCAACCTCTTCTACCCCGGCAGCGTCATCGGCGCTGCACCCCAGGACCTCAAGTACAAAGGCGCCAACACCCAGCTCATCATTGGCAACGAGAACATCTTCCGTGAATGCGTCACCGTGCACACCGGCACCGAAGTCGCCGGCGGCCGGACCGAGATCGGAAGTCACAATCAGTTCCAGGTCGGCACGCATCTGGCCCACGACGTCGTCGTCGGCAACCATTGCATCCTTTCGAACTCGGTGCAGATTGCCGGACACGTCAAGATTGAAGACCACGTCAACATCAGCGGCCTGGTCGGCGTTCAGCAGTTCGTGACCATTGGCCAGTTCTGTTTCATCACCGGCGCCAGCCGCTGCACCACTGACACCCCGCCCTACCTGATCTTCGGCGGCTATGACGGCTCGGTCATGGGCGTCAACGTCAAGGGGTTGGGCCGATGGGGCTTCGACGAGCCGTCGATCCAGCAGCTCCGCGACATGTGCAAGAAGCTCTTCCCCAAGCGAGAGCAATCGAACAACGCCTTCCGACTCCGAAGTCTTTACAAATGGGTTCAAAGCCGCCGGCTGGAGAAGGATGCCCGCGAGAGCTTCTCGAAGCGACTCAGCGATGCCGAGGCCATGGCCGCCAACAACGAACACTGCCAGTATCTGATCAACTTCATCAAGCGATCCACCAGCAGCGGCGTCCACGGTCGATACCTCGAGTCGCTTCGCCGCGACGAGTCCGTCCGACCGGCCTTCTTTGAGCGGGGCGCCGTGCAGTGACTTCACCAGCAATCCCCGTCGCCGTCGTGGGCGTCGGGCACATGGGCCGCCATCACGCCCGCATCTACCACGAACTTTCCCATTCGAAACTGGTTGGCGTCGTCGACGGCAATTTCGCACGCGCCCAGGAAGTCGCGGCCAAATACGGCGTGCAGGCCTTTGCCCACATCGATGATCTGCCCGATTCGGTGAGGGCGGTGACCGTGGCCGTCCCAACCGTGCACCATGTTGCCGTGGGCACGGCCCTGCTTCGCCGCGGCATCGACGTGCTCGTCGAAAAACCCCTCGCGGCAACGGTTGTCGAAGCTCAGACCCTCATGGACTGTGCCCGCGAATGCGGCCGCGTGCTTACCGTGGGTCACACCGAGCGATTCAACCCGGTCATCCGTGCGGTGCAGACTCTGGGCATTCAGCCGCGATACGTCGAGACCACGCGCATCAGCCCGTTCTCATTCCGCTCGGCCGACATCGGCGTCGTATCGGACATGATGATTCACGATATCGACATCGTGCTGCATTTGATCCGCTCGCGTCCGGTGCGGGTGGATGCGGTCGGCGTGAATGTGCTGGCCAAGCACGAGGACGTGGCCAACGCCCGGGTGGTGTTCGAGAATGGGTCCGTTGCGACGCTTGCCGCCAGCCGGCTGGCCATGAAGACCGAGCGGCGGCTGCGGGCCTTCAGCGAAACGGCCTATCTGTCGCTGGATTATCACAAAAAGACGGGGGTTGCGATCACCAAGGCCGCCAACCTGGACCTGCTTTCGATGGCGGCCCAGGGCAAGTTCGACGATATCTCGCAGATGGCCAATGTCGATTTCGGCTCGATGGTGAAGGTCGAGCCGCTGATCGTGGACGAAGTCGAACCCCTGCGGGCGGAGTTGGAGGCATTTCTCGACAGCGTCGCCTCAGGCAAGCCGCCGGCGGTGAGTGCCGAGGACGGCGTGGCGGCGGTGAGGCTGGCTGCCGAGATTGTCTCGGCCCTAAAGACTCACCGCTGGTCGTGATTCGTTCTGCTTCCGATTCACTACACCAATTTCAAAATACAAAAAAGCGGTCGCCGGGTTTTCCCGACGACCGCTTGATATTCAACCTGCTTCAACGTCTGTTGCTTGATCCGAATCGGATCAATGCACCGATTCTCAGCCGATCACGCGGCTGCGGCGTCGCAACAGAACCGCGCCCGCGCCAATGGCCAGCATGGCCATCGACGTCGGCTCAGGCACTTTGCCGACATTGAGGGTCAGTTCGAGAACATCCTGAACTGCGGTCCCCGTGGCAGCGTTTCCGAGGGACAAGCCCAGAACGCCATTCCACGAATTGCTGTTGGGAGGGAATAGGGTCAGCGGAATATTGATCGGCGCGCCGAAAACACCGCTGTCCGCGACCCGGAGGCTTCCGCTGTTGACGGTGATCGCGGCAGAACTCCACGACAGTGGGTCCGCACCACCCAACGACGCGGGCAAACCGATTCCGATGCCGAGCGCGCCGGAGGTCAGCGGGTTGCCGCCCGAAGCGAGACCCGAGGGCCACAGATCGCCGGGGGCGCCGGTCGGCGACGTGCCGGTGATGGTGATCACAATGGTGTACTGATTTCCGCCCAGTGGAGTGATGGTCTCATTCACGCTGCGGAGCACCCCGCCCGCGACGGCAAGGTAGTCGTTGATGGGATCGGCGATGCCATCGAAGTTGACAATGTCATCGCGCACCGGCGCGGCGGCCGATTCAAGCAGAATGAGAGAGCCGGCAGCGGTCGCGACACCGGTATATACGCCGTAGGTCGTTCCCGTAGGATCGTGCGGCGTCGGCATGTCCATCCAGCTGACGGTCATGCCGTCCAAAGTCTGCATCGCCGGGCCGAACGGCGTGAAGCCGGCCGACGCGACACTCGAAATCGCTAATACCAAACAAGTTGCAACCGCACCCCTGAGCATGATTCCCTCCCACGACTCGTATTCTTCGCCCGAGAGTCGGGCTGTTTCCCTTCCGTCCGTCGGATTTCGCAAGTCTCGGGACTGCCACAAGCAATACCGCGACGCTGCACGAAACGGATTCGAGCCATACCGAAATGGCGCTCGAACACCCATCAACATAACGGGAGGCGGCTTAACAAGTCAACGAAATCGGGCACAGGGGCACACGCACCTGGATGAATGACATCGCCTGTCGCGAGGCCCTTCGATACCATAGCCGACATGCTTACCGCCACCTCACTGCCGACTCGCCCGCTCGGCCAAACCGGCCGGAAAGTAAGCCTGTTTGGTTTGGGCGGAGAGGGAGTGTTGCGAACCCACAACCGCGAGCGCGAAGCCGTGGCCGTGATCCACGCGGCCCTCGATTCCGGCGTCACTTACTTCGACACCGCGCCCGCTTATGACAGCAGTATGGATTATTACGGCGCGGCCCTCCGCGAGCGGGGCATGACGGCGGGCCCATCCCGCGAGGCGATTACCCTCGCCAGTAAGACCGGCGACCGCAGCCGCGAGGGATCGCTTCGGATTCTCGAAAAGAGTCTCAAGCGGCTCGGCACGGACTACCTCGATGTCTGGCAGTTGCACGATCTGCGGTCGTTTGATGACCTGGACCAGATCTTCTCCCGCGATGGTGCGATCGAGGCGCTCAAGTTCGCCCGCTCGCAGGGCCGCGTCCGCTATTGCGGATTAACCGGACATCACGACCCCGCAATCCTGCTGGAGGCCATGCGGCGATTCGATTTCGACACCGTGCTGGTCTCGCTGAACCCGGCCGATTCCCACAAGCTGCCGTTCATTCCGACCGTGCTGTCCGATGCGGCGAAGCGCGGCATGGGTGTCATCGCCATGAAGTGCAGCGCCCAGGGCGCGATGCTGGCCGGCGGCGCGTTCAGCATGGCCGATTGCATGGGTTACGCGCTGTCGCTTTCGGGAATCAGCAATGTAATCGTCGGTTGCAAGACACCGGCGGAAATCGTGGCCAACGCCGAGTTCGTGCGACAATTCAAGATGCTGAATCCGGCAGCGATGAGCGCATTGGAATCCAAAGCCGCCCCGCAGGCCGCACGATACTGCTACTTCAAGAAATGACGCTAAACAAAGGACTACGCACATGAGCAGCACATGGAGTTCAGCGTCGTTCGACGCTGATACAGCCGTCAAGATCGCCCAAGCCCACCGCTGCGATACGCTGCCATCCATCGAGGAATACCTGCCCTACCGCAGCATCGGAGAGATGTGGACCCGGCTCGCTTCTGAGCACGCCGGCCGCACGTGGATGACCTATTACCCGTGCGCTGCCGAGGGTGAGTCACCGGTCACATTCACGTTCGGCGAATTCTCGGAACTGATCGAACGCGTGGCCCGTGTACTGACCGATACCTACGGCATTCAGGCAGGCGGAAGCGTCGCGACATTGACGATCAATCAACCGCTGACCGTGGCAATTTACTTCGCGGCCTGGCGACTCGGCGCGCGCGTCGTGCCGATCAATCCGTCTGAATCGGACGATCGAATCGGCTATATCGTGAACAACGGCGAAGCCAGTGTGCTCATCGCTCACCACTCGTGTCGTGAGAACTTCAGCGGCATCGAAGCCGCCATCGGCACAAACGTTCAACGGGCCATGGTCATCGAGCCTCGTGCGGAGACGCCGCGCGGCTGGATTGACTTCGCCAAGGGTATTGAGGCTCTGCCTCCACAATTGCCAACCGCCGCGCCGGCGATCTCGTGGGATTCCGAAGCGCTCATCGTGTATACATCCGGCACGACCGGCAACCCCAAGGGCGTCGTGCTTACGCAGAAGCAGATGTTCGCCGAT
>CAYXEY010000266.1:0-7325 GCA_964464105.1 uncultured Planctomycetaceae bacterium | reverse complement strand
GGCCATGATGAATACAGGTGTGTTTGAAAGGGAGACTCGGCTATGACCCAGGTAGTGAGGTTTGGATCAATCGGTGTGGCGATGGCTGTCGCCCTGATTATCGCAGCGGGATGCGATGAGACGACCGTGCAGCAGGCCATTCGAGGCCTGGGCATCAGCGTTGCGGAGGACGGCGGCTTCACCATCAGCCTTGTCATGGATCGGCCGCAAGATGGAAGCAATGCCAATGTAAACGCCAACGCCAACGACAACGCGGGTAACGCGAACGCCAATACCAACAGTGATGACGGTCGCGGCAATGACAACACCCCGGATGATGACGGTAATACCAATACGAACACAAACACAAACACGAATACGAATTCCAATTCCAACGCCAATTCAAACGATAACGACGACAACTCGAATACCAATACCAACACCAACAGCAATGCGAATGACAACAACTCCAACGACAACACCAGCGGCGGTACTTGCTCCGACGGCTCCACGCGGCTGGAAGGCAGCATTGATTCGCCTGTCGAGCTGGAGGCTGAGTACCGGAATCATCCGGCGGGTTGCGCCCGCTTTCGCGTGAAGGTCGAGGGCTACGCCGCGGGCGCCTATGAGATTTTCGTGAACGAAACCTCGGTCGGCACGTTCAGCGTCGGCAGCGACGGGCGGGGCGAGCACGAGTTCGACACCTCGGACGGCAACTTCCCCGCGAGCTTTCCGCAGATGCAACTGGGCGACGTGGTCCATGTGGGTGCATATGGCGTCACCATGGGCAACGATTGCTCCAGCACGCCCGATGTCTGCAACGGAAACACCAACACCAACACGAACACCAACGGCAATGACAACACCGGTGGCAATACGAACGGCAATACCAACACCAACGCCAACGACAATGGTTGAGTTTCTGATCTGCTGAGTCCTTCCAAATGACTACGATTCAGGCAATGGCTTCTTCCTCCCCCAATCTCGAGTCGTGCCTGGAAGTAGAAGCACGGCAGCCGGCCCTCATGACGCCCAGTTCAGGGGGGCCGGCTGCGTGCGCGCTTACAGCGAACGGATCAACCCGCTCGCGTGGTCAATCGATTCTCACACTCATTTGCATCCTGGCGGCCTCGGCCGCGGCACTGTTCATTCAGACTGGCTCGCCTGACCTGTCCGGCAACGATTCGTACTATCACGTTCGCATGGCACAGATGCTGCCTTCGATCGGATTCGTGAAGACGTTTCCCTGGCTGCATTGGACGATTTTTCGCGACGAGTTTGTGAGCCATCATCACGGGTTTCACGTGGTGCTGGCGCCGCTGGTCTGGTTGTCCGAGCTTCTCACCGGTTCGCCGATCTGGGGCGGCAAGGCGGTCAGCGTGGTCGGTGCGCTGCTCACTGCATGGCTGATGCACCTGATTCTCAAGCAGCGCGGCACGCCGCACGGATGGATCTGGCTGCTGCTCATCCTCATCCTGCCCTGGCATTTCTGGCTGCGGCAATCCTTCGCCCGCGCCCCGGTCATCGCGTTGCCGCTGCTACTGGGGGCGACGCTGTTTATGCTCAAGCAGCGCCCGCTGTGGATGGCCCTGCTGGGCTTTATATTTACGCACGTCTATGGCGGAGTGGTGTTGTTCCCGCTGGTGCCGGCGGCATTCGTGGCGGCGGCGTTTCTGACGCGAACTGACCTCAGGCGGCCGATCAAGTGCGCTGTGTGCGCGTGCGTCGGACTCGGGGCGGGGTTGATCATCAATCCGTACTTTCCCGGCAATATTGCATTCTTAAAGACGCAGATTCTCGACACCGGTCTCGGTGCCCCGGCGGAAGTCGGTGGCGAATGGAAACCGTTTGTCGCGTGGTTCCTCTTACAGATGTCTGCCCCGCTTGCGCTAGTCTGGGTGGGTGCGCTGGTGAGACGGCTGCGCTCGGGCGAACCAATCGACGCGTCCGGTCTCGCCATGCTCATCCTCAACCTCGGGTTTCTCGTACTCACCATCAAGGCCCGGCGGTTTGTCGAATATTGGCCGGTCTTCGCACTGCTCGACGCGGCGTTTCTCGCTTCCACGCGTTCGACGCCCCTCGACCTGTATCGCCGCATGTGGACCAGCCGCTCGTCCGTGAGAGTCGCGTTGAGCACGCTGGCGGCGATCGCCATCGTGCTGGTCGGGGCCTACAACGTGGGCATCACGCGCTTTAGCGCCCGTCCCGGTCACGACGATGCGGCCCTCGCCGGCGCGATGGACTATCTCAAGCTCAACTCGCCGGCCGGCGCGCTCGTGCTGACGGACGACTGGGACATCTTCCCCGCGTGCTTCTATCACAACACGCACAACCATTACGCAGTGGGACTCGACCCGGTGTTTACCAGCGCGAAATATCCCGAAGTCTGGGAGCGCTATCGCATCATCACCCGGGGCGAGGCGCCGGACAAAGTGTGGCATGAACCGCGCACCGGCCCGCGCCTGGCGACGCTCGGTGACCTTCGCAGCGAGTTCGGCGCGGATTTCGTGCTCGTGGCTCGCGATCATGGCAAGCTGTATCACCAGTTGATGGGCGAGCCACAGAAATTCGAACGCGCCTGGCCGCCGGTAGCGACCACAAGACCGGGGAATGAGCGGCAGCCGGCGTATGCGGTGTTTCGGGTTCTCTTGCAGGAAAGTGGGGCTTGAGCACCAGGGAGCCTGCACTGAATCTTCATTTGGCAAGATTCATCTGCGTGTTCGTGACGGGATGACAATTGGTCGAGGCTCGATGCGTTCGTACACCCACGCCAACTCCAGCCCGCTGCGCGAGAACGTGAACGCCGGTTTGAATGAGTCGGCGAGCGTCTGCGCGTCGGGCATGTCCGGTGGGCGGTCGCCGTAGCCCAGCTTGTTGTTGATATGCACGAGCACGTAATCGGCGTCTTCGATCGACGGCGGCGGGGGGAGCGCGTCGGACGTCTCGGTGATGCCGCGCGGGATGAACTCGAACTTTGCGTCTGCGACAAGCGAGGTGATGATGTGATCCTCCCAGAGGTAACTCACCACGCGCCGGCCGGGCGGTACGTTCTGTTTGCACCAGGCGATGAGCGACTCAACGCCGTCGCTGGGCGTTTGAATGAGATTGCGATAGCCCAAGGTGCTCGCGCCCAGCCACCGGTCTACGACGATCGCGCGGCCATAAAGCTGATAGTCTGGATAGGCCTCGCGGACGCGCCAGGCAAAATGCACGAGTAGCGCGGCAGCGACGACGAACCACGCCTTGCGCATCTGCTTGCTGTAACCCCGTGCCCAATTGCCGACCTGGTCGATCATTCCCGCGGTGATGATCATGATGAGCGGATACACGCCCATGAGATAGAACGACTGCCGCAGCGGCAAAAAACACAGGGCGATGACATACCAGATGATGGTGAGGATGGCCGGTCGCCACTTTGGCTCATCGCGCTCGCGCAGGGCGGCCCACATTAAACCGACGGCAGTCAAGATGCCAAGCGGCAGGGTGAGCTTGAAGAGAACAATGCCGGAGTAGAGCCGCAGGTGATCGCCGATCAGGGCGAGCGGCACGCGGTGGTCCCACGAGATTGTGCGCCGGGCCAGTTCACGGAGAATTGTCGGTTGCAATACGTGCACGGGCATAAGCACGAAGAAGCTCAGCCCGGCGAAGGCCATCAGTGCAATCAGCGCCGGCCAGGGCCGGGCATCGATGGCTTCGTGAATCAGTCCGTAGGCCGCCGCATAGATCCAGATAAAGAGCAGCAGCACCCATCCCAGGATGGCCCAGCCCTGCGAGTAATACGCGGTCAGCAGGGTCAGTCCGGCGATGACCCATCCGATGGCGATCGTGGTCTGATAGTGCCGGATGCGCCGCACCGGCGCGCGGGTGGTGAAGGCGATGCCGGTGCGCGAGAAATGGGTGATGACCGCGAATGCAAGCACAAGCACAAGTCCGTGAAACTTGGAGCCGATGGCGAAGGCCATGAAGACGGACGTCAACAGCGAGCGCGGCATGGACGGACGGCGCAAATATCCGACGAACGAGGTCATGGCCAGGGTCATGCAGCAGGCGAAGAGCACGTCGCCCTCGGTCATGGCGATGCGGGAAAAGCTGATGAAGTAGGGCGAGAGGGCCAGCAGGATCGCGGCGATCGCGCCGACGCCGCCGCCGAAAAGCGTGCCTCCGAGCAGACCTGTGGCGAAGACGGTGACCGATCCGATCAGAACCGATGCCACACGGGCCACGCGCACATCGTCGCGACCGGTCAGCCGAAAGAAAGCCGACGCAACGTACATGGGCAGGCGACTCTGCGAGGCGTCGACCGGTGGTTGCTCACCCACGAGCGGATGATCGCGCAGCCCGATGGCGATCTGGCGATCGACGGCCTCGTCCCAGACGGTCTCGATGTGCCGGGAAGCCCCGAGTCCGATGATGAGGTGCGCAATCGCCGCCAGCAGGCTTACGACGAGGCAGGTGAGGGGGCGGGTCCGGGGCATGGGCCTCTGTTAACAGGGCCGGCGGCGTGCGTCAAACGGCAGCGCGGTACAATTCGCGGCCTGGGGCTGGATTCCGCGAGTCCGCAACATGGCGACAAATGTAAATACTAAATACGTGCAGCGCCGCGCTGTTCCCCTGGCCGATCTGGATGCATACACAGCGGAGATCGACCGCATATCCGCCGCCGAGCAGGCCGGTCGCGTCAAGACGTCTGGCAACTGGACGGCCGGTCAAATCCTGGCCCATCTGGCGGCGTGGATCGAATACAACTACAGCGGCTTTCCATTGGCGCCGCCGCCGTGGGCGATTCGGCTCATCCTCAAGACCTTCATGAAGAAGAAGTACCTGCGCAGCGGGTTGCCGCAGGGTGTGAAAATCCCCGGACAGCCCGAGGGCACGGTCGGACAGGATCGCATGAGCACGCCCGATGCGATCGAGCGGTTGAAACGGGCCATCACGCGGCTGCGCGTGGAGCCGCCCATGCATCCCAGCCCAGCGTTTGGAGACCTGACGCACGATGAGTGCATTCGGCTCAACCTGCGTCACGCTGAACTGCACCTGGGTTTTATTTCATACTGATTGAAAATGAGAGACCATCGATGCGGTCGAGACGACCGCACTCCCCGAAATCACCATGAATGATGCCAAACTGATTCCCAATCGCTTCCTCTTTCGCTTCGAGCTGCCGCTGCGCCGCTTCAAGTCCACGCCCAAGCTGACCGGCGATCCGGAGGCCTGGGGCGATCGGCATTTGCTGCCGCGGCTTTGTACGCTGGATGACGAAGAGGGCTTCGGCGACATCTATGCCGGTTGGGACGACACCGGTCTTTTTGTCGGATGCGTGGTGACCGGCAAGGATGACGAGCCCTTCTGTCACCCGGCCGAATTTCGCAAGTGCGATCACCTGCGGCTGATGACGGACATGCGCGACGCCCGTCAGATTCGCCGGGCCACGCGCTATTGCCAGGAGTTTTTCTTCATGCCGATGGGCGGCGGCCCGCGCGGCAAGGATCCGACCGCCGCCAGCGTGGAGATTCCGAGAGCGCAGGAGGACGCGCCCTTCGTGGGACCGGCGAAGATCCCGATTGCGTCGAAGGTGGGTCGTGGGGGCTACCGATTGACGGCGCAGCTGCCGCGCGATGTGCTGGTCGGATTCGATCCGGCACAGAGCGATCGCATCGGGTTCTTCTACATGCTCGAAGATCTGGAGCTTGGCCATCAGTCGCTGACGGTCGACGACGAGTTGAACTGGTGGATGGATCCGAGCACGTGGCCGACGGCGGTGCTGGTGGATTGACTGAGAATAGCGAATAGCGAAAACTGAAAAATCGCTGGGACTCTACGTCGCCGGTGCGGGCTCGATGGCTGCGTTGGGCTCGGTGATATCACCCTCCGGACGAACCGGCTTGAGCGCGCCGAGCCGGCGAATTTCCGGCCAGGCCATGGCGATTCCGATCACCACCAGAATCGTGCCGATGCCTCCGCTGACGACGGAAATGACCGGGCTGAACAGCTTCGCGACCAGGCCTGATTCGAATCCGCCAAGTTCATTGGATGAATCGATGAACACGGTGTTCACGGCTGAGACGCGGCCGCGCAAATCATTGGGCGTGCGAAGCTGCACCAGCACATGGCGAACCACGACGCTCACATTGTCCAAGGCGCCTGCCACGAACAGGGCTGCAAGCGACAGCGGGAACCAGGTGGACAATCCAAAGACAACCGTCAACGCGCCGAAACCTGCAACCGATAGCAGCAATGCGCGACCGGCTCGTTGCAGCGGCGGACGATGGGCCAGTATCCAGGCCATCATGAACGCCCCCACATACGGCGCAGCGCGGAGCGCACCGAATCCGACCGGTCCGACGTGAAGAATGTCCTTCGCGTAGATCGGCAGCATCGTTGTCACCCCGCCGAAGAGCACGGCGAAGAGATCAAGCGTGATGGCGGCGAGCACGGTTTTCTCGCGATAGAGAAAGCCCGCGCCGGCGAAGAGTGTCTTAAATGACATGGGCTGGGTCTGACCGACGTGTGGCTTGGGTTGGACGCCCAGTAATGAACCAGCAAAGATCAACGTGCCCAGCGCGGTCAGCAAAAACACGATCCACGCGCCGCCGACCCGGGCGATCAGCAAGCCCGCGGCGATCGGCCCAAACGTCGCGGCGACGTGAAATACAAAGCTGTTCCACGTGACGGCGTTCTCGAAAAGAGTCTCGGGCAGGATGAGCGGAAAGAGTGCGCTCCGCGCGGGGCTGCCGAAGGCCTTGGCGCATCCGGCAATCACCAGCAGTCCATACACCATCCACAGCGGCCCATTGAGGAACGAGACTGATGCAAGCCCGAGAGCGCACAGGGCGAATGAGATTTGAGCGGCGATCAGGATGCGACGGCGATCATGTGTGTCGGCGACGTGTCCGCCGGGCAGGGCCAGCAGAATCACGGGCAGGGCCTGCACCAGTCCGACCAGCCCCAACAGGAAGGGGCTGTTGGTGCGGATGTAAAGCTCCCAGTGCACCGCCGCGTTCATCATGTGCAGGCCGGTCGCGGAGAAGGACCAGCCGGAGATGTAGCGTCGGTAATTGAGCCAGCGCAGGGCGGCGTAAGGGTCTGCGGCCACCGCGACGGGTGCATAGTTCAGTGGGTCCGGCTTCTGGAGCGGCGGCATGGTGCCATGATAGACGGGACTGGAGGCATGGTCGCGTCAGAATGTGCGGCGAATCGTCAGCCGTCTTGGATACGATGATGACAGGAAATGGACCAACCAGACAACCCGTCGTCCGCCTTCATTCGTTCAGCTAGAATGATTTTGATTTCAGGAGTCGGAGCTTGAAAAAGCCGTCTAAACCACCGCTTCCGAGCAAACAGTATAC
>CAYXEY010000265.1:0-7342 GCA_964464105.1 uncultured Planctomycetaceae bacterium | reverse complement strand
TTATCACCAGCGTTTTCCACGATAGCGGATTTACATACTTTATGGGCATTCGATCCAATTTGCCAATTACACGTGTTGTAGTCGACGACGGAACGAATGGGATTTCGATTGACAATTTCACGATAATTCACTTCCCCGTCCCCGAGCCGGCCACCGCGGCCCTCCTGCTCCTCGCTGCGCCGGTTGTCGTCCGCCGTCCGGCCAGCCGAAGGCTGTAGACTGGAGGCTGCAGAGGGCATGCCTCCGCGGGATTCAGCGCGCCCTGTCAGAACCCCTGATGGGAGCAGGGGGCGGCGCGGCGTTGTTCTAGGCCACCCTTCACGCCTGATTAGCGCACACTCGCATTCTGCCCACCACTCCCGTGGAGGGTCCTCATACGCATGCGCCTGTTCGCTCGGCGCTGCCGCGAGGGTCTTGTCCATGCTTCGCGATTTACGGTCTAGACGGCCGGCTCGTGGCCAGGTTCGACTGTTCAACCGGCTGCGACGTCGCCTGCATGGTCAAGGCTCCTTCGAACGGCCCCTTCCACACCGAGACGCCGTTCCAATGCACGTCGATCTGCCGCCCCACCACGAGCGGCGGCGACTTTGATTCAATCGACCAGCCCACAACCCCGGTCGTAACGAGATTGATACGCCCGTCGTCTTCGATCGACGCGCGCATGTGCCCATGTCGCGCGCCGTTATCCGCCAGCATCGTCAGCCACCACGAACGCGCAACCGGCGTGACCAGCGTGTAATCAATCACCTTCGGCGGCGTCGACCGGCGCTGTTCGAGCAGCCATTTGTAAACGCTCATGCTGCCATACACGCTTTCCCAGATCTCGTGCGCTTCCGACGGATACTCGGTGTAGCGCGGATGACCGCCCGCCTGCTTCATCGCCTGTACCATCTCCCGCGATCCCTTCACGGGGACGTTTCGATCCTTCGCACCATGAAAGGCCCAGGTCGGCAGCGATGCAATGTTCCCCGCCGCCGCGGGTATTCCGACTCCGCACACCGGTATGATCGCAGCGAACAGATCGGGCCGCGCAATCGCCAGTTCCCACGTGCCGTAGCCTCCCATCGAGTAGCCGGTCAAATAGACGCGATCGGGATCGGTACGGTAGTTCGCGGCCACCTCGTCCAGGATCTCAAGCACGGCCGCGGCGTTCCGTCCGCGATACCACATGGTGGGAGCATTTACAGCCACGACGATGAACGGGAACTTCTTCGGCCGGGACGCCACATACCGGGGAAGGGCCATGCCGGCCATTCTGGCCACGTTGCCGCACTCCCCGCTGCCATGCAGGGTGATGATGACCGGCCAGCGGTGGTTTTTGTCGTCGTCATATTGGGCAGGCAGATAAAGGAGATAGGCGTAGGACTGACCGCCGGGCTGCTTGTGTGTCTTGTATTGAAAGCAATCAGGGATGCCTGGCGGGCGTTCTGCCTGTGCAGAGGCGGGCGTCGTAGTGGCCAGGAAAACCGCGGTCATTACCGCGAAAACGCCGCTCGAAAGCGGGCCGCGGAGAGGCCCCATTCGTTTGCAGCCGGACAGGCGTGGGTCTATACTCATGAAGCGGCGTCCCTGCCGACCTGCCTGATTTTCGCCTGCCCAGTCACGGAGCGCACATGACCCGCCGACCCGGCACTTTGACATTCGCGGCACTGCTTGCTTTGGCATGCACGACTGTATTCGCGCAGCCCAACACCGGCAATAAGACGGGTCAAAACACCAACAAGAAGACTCCCTTCCGTGGCGACCGCGACGAAGGCACCGAGTACGGCAAGATCATCGCCGTGCGAGCCTATGGCGCGCTGGCATCTGAGAAGATCGGTCAGGTCAACATCATGACCACCGGCGGCAAGCAGGTCTCGGTGCACCTGACCGACCGTACCCGTTACACGCTGGCCGGCGCGGACATGGATCGCGCCATGGTCAACGCCCTGCTGGTGAAGGATGTGCCGGTGATGCTGCAATGGCGTTACTCGGCCGAGACCGGCGGCAAGGTGGCATTCCTCATCGAGGTTCGCACGATCGCCATTCAGGGCACCGTTACCAAGGCCAACAAGCGGCAAATCACGGTTGCGGCCCTGCCGCTCGCGAGCGAGGAAGAATCCGAGCCGGTCGCGCCTCCCATCCGGGCCGGTGGGCGAAAGGCGCCCGAGCCGCCCAAAAAGGTGGTCAAGAAGGCACCAACGCCGAAAACGCTGACCCTGATCGCACAGAGCAACCTCACCCGCGTTTCGGTCAATGGCGAGAAGGCCGACTCCGCCGCGATCAAGCCGAAGATGAAATTCGACGCCGTCGTGATCGATGGCGGTCCCCGATGGCTGATCGAGTTCAACGGTCACACCGAGGGCGGACGCAACGCGACAGGCGACAACAAGGAAGACGACACCGACAAGCCAGACAAGGAAATCAAGTCGAAGAAGAATGGCAAGGACAAGCCGGCGGACAAGCCAAGGCCACCGCAGGATTAGCGTCAATACCGGAGTAGTTTCGAAAATGAAAACGCACCGAACGTATTCGGCCATCGCAGTTGTAGCGATTCTTGCCTTTGCCAGCACACAAGAAGCGCAGGGCCAGCGACCTCAGGGCGTGGGCGGCGGAGGCAGCGCGCGACCCACTGGCCCGACTGCCGCAGCCAAGCCTGCCGGTGCCGGCTCTGGCGAAGTGATGCGCATCGTGAAGTTCACCGCGGCCGATGAAGCCAAGGATCCCGACCTCATCGGCACCCTGACGCTCAAGCCCTTCCGGACCGGCCTTAAGTCCGTGACCGTGCGCATCCTCAAGCAGGAGGATGCCAAGATCAGCATCGGCACCGCCAGTTTCACGCCCGACCAATACCCGGAGATTCTCAGCAAGGGTCTGGAGTGCGCCGTGAACTGGACTCTCGAAAACACCGAGAAGCCCTCATCACCCAAGAACATGACCTCGATCAACTTCCAGCCCATTTCCGTCATCGGAGTTGTTGACAAGGTCGAGGGCGACGTGATCACCTTGAAGAAAGCCCTGCCCAGCGACGGCCGCAATTGGCTGGACGATGAAATGGCTCACGCCCCCAGCGCTAACCCGCCCAAGCCGCCGCCGAGTGGAACGAATCGCCCCCCCCCGCCGCAGGCCAAGCCGGTGGCCCGCAAGGTCAAACCGCGCAAGATCAAGATCAGGGCCATCGAGGATTTGTCGAAGCTGACGGATGAGAACAACGACGAGATTGCCGCAGCTGACATCCCGCCAGGCACCAAGGTCGAAGTAGGCGTCATCCTCAGCAACGCCACCGGGATTCTCACCACCCTCGCTTACACCAATGCCAACCCCATCGTGAACAAGGGCGAGCCTTCGGGCCCGCGCCCCGGTCCCCGACCTCCAGGTGGTGGCGGCGGCGGTGGTGGCGGTTGATTTAGACCCGCGTCAAGCCTGAATTACGGTCCAACGAGCAACGACACCAGGGTGGCGACATCACCACCCTCAGGCGATCCGCTTTGATTGACGTCGGCTGCCCAGAGGCGACGCGGATTCGAGTCGTTTCCAAGCAGAACACTGACGAACGTCGGTACATCGGCGACGTTCACAAGCCAATCTTCGTTCATGTCGCCCTTGCGCCGCGTCGGTAGGCAGACGTACTCGCTCGCGTCAATATTCCCATTTCCGTTTACGCTCGCCGGTACCTGAACACCCGCAATCAACGCGCCCCCGTCGTTCGTCTGGTACGCCCCGACCGCGATGCAAACCATATCCGGCGCCGCGCCGAATTCACCTGCGAGATCGAGCGTGCCTTCCAGCACACCGCCATTCGCGCCGGTCATCGCTTGCGCCGAGCCGGCTGTATCAAACCAACCCTCGTAGTCGTTGTTATTCTCATCCGCGAGGTAGGCGTCCCAATCGGCGACTTGTCCGGCCTTGGCCCACGGGGCCGCACGCAACACACCTGGCACGTCGGCTACGAAGATGAAATGATCATTCCCCTCACCGGCGTCGGGTGCGGCGACATAGAGAACGCCTTGCTTCACGCCGTACCAAAGCGACATGCCCCCGTTTTGTGCGGCAAGCGTCGCGTCGCCATCAACGGTTCCGTTCATCACCCAGGACGGTCCCGGTTGGGTTCCACCCTGCACGGCGTAGTGCCAGTCAGCGCCGTTGTTATTGTCCCAAGTGCCGGCGCCGTTGTTGAAAACGACATCCATCTGTGTCGCGGTTGCAGGAACTTGAATCGTGATTTCCCAGCGGCCCGTTCCGGCATTCCAGGTCATCGCCGGGTCGGGGGAAACCACCGGGTTCCAGTTGTTGTAGCCGAGATGCAAATTGACGGACGTCGCGCCTGCCAGCGGACGGCCCTCGGGGTTGTATTGAATCAGTACGGGTTGACCCGCTTGAATGGGGTTCGGCGACACCGTCACAACATCGCTTCCCGATCCTGCGCCTGCACCAACCCAGACATGAGAAATGTCAGTTCGCTTGATGTTTCCGTTGGCGTCGCTGGCCTCAACGTAATAGTCGATGAGCACATTCTGTTGACCGGCGATGGTCGCTGCATATCGTTCCGCGCGATAGGTCGCGGCGAGTATTCCCGACGGCGGCGCGGGCATCGGCTCGATCGACATGGCCGTGCTGCTCCACGCCCCGACTTCATTCCCGCCCGAAAATGTTTCATTCTGAATGGAACCGATCGGATTCTCACCATCGAGGTCGACACGCCATTTCAGCACGACCGATGTCAATCCACTGACGTCGTAAGCAAACGTCCACACGGAAAAATCGGTGGGCTGCGGCGATGAACCCCATTCCATTCCGCCGGGGTTGTATGGATCCCGCTGGGGCACGAAGACCGTCGGTGGCGTCGCATCGGGCTGGCCGGAGATGACGGCGTTTGCAAACACGACCGCCTGATTGCAGCCGCGGGTCACGTTGCTGTCCCAGATCTCCGTGCCATCCCAATACCAGTAATCGCTCGCCTCGGCACACAGCAGGAAGTGCCATGCCTTCTCGGTATTGCTTGCCGCCGGACCGCCGGTCAGCACGTTCTGCATGTTGACGGCCGGCGAAATCAATTCGGCGCTGAATACGCGGTTCTTCGCGGCGGTCAGCACGGCCCAACTGTTCCAGTCCGGGCTCCAGCCGGACGCATTGGGGTCGCCGAGCCACTTCTTGAACTCGGCGTCGCCGTTGTCCGCGCCGGCCCAGGAGCCATCCTCCACGTGAATGACATCGGAGACCGCCGGGGGAAAGCGCTCGAGGTAGTCCTGCACCGTGCTGACGTCGTAGTCGGGATCGCCCGCGACCCAGTTGACCATCTGCTGAAAGTTGTGGTGGTAATAGGCCTCGCTGCCGCCGCCGAAGTTGTCGCCGTCGTGATGAAGTACCACGAACATCGGATGGGCTGCGTCAAGATTGTGCGAAATGTACTGATCCATGACCACGTCGTAGAGAAACGCGCCATATCCGCCGCGACCGTCTTCATTGCCTTCGTATCGCGCTGCCGGCACGGCAACCACGCGCGACACCGTGCCGGTGTTCGGATCGACATACTGAACGTAATGCGGCTGATAGCCAAAGGGCGCGCTCACCCGGCTCGGGGCCCACAGATTCGAAAGCTGGACCCAGGCACCGCCGGACAGCGCCGGATTGGGATTGATCTGATCGGCCTTGTTGGGGGCAAACAGGTTTGACGCGTTGGTGTGCGGGTAGCCCTTACAGGCGCGATCAAAGTGGATGTTGTCGACCAGCACCCAATCTATGTTCTCATCCACCAGGGCTCGAATCATGCGCCGGCTGAAGGCCGTCTCGGCCGGGAACATGCCGCGGGTGTACCCGCCGGTCGACCAGGCATTGCTGAAGACCTGCCGGTGCAGCCGAATTTGCATACGACTGTCTTCATAATCGAGCAGCGGCATCAGCGGGTGGTGATACCCGAAGGCGACCATGTCGAGCCGCGGATTACCCAGGGAGGTGAGCGCGGCGGCGCCGGCCTGATAGTCAGCATTCCAGTTGTTCCACATGCCGCCATTGATACCGGCGGCCTGCAAGTTGTTGAGGTTCTCGATCAGCGAACCACTGAAGCTGATCTGCGCCCCGAGGTGGGATTGTGAGAGTCCGGCAGTGATCGCGTCCCGCGGCCAGTCGGTGTACGGTCCGAATCGCTGATTGTGCACGTCGATCAGGTTGAATGAATATCGTGATGCGGCCTGCGTTTGATTGATGGTCTCGTACGGATAATAGATGGGCTGGTGCATGTGCCAGAGGAAGCCGACGTGGATCGGTTCCGCGGCATGCGCCGGACAATCAAGACAAGCGTAAAAAATCAAGACAGGCAGCAGCAACGGGACGCGGGGCAGCCGTCGAGTCATGACAGACCTCCGAATCGCTATCGCGAGGTGGACGTACTTCCGTCAGGTAAAACAATTTACCGCATTAATAAACGCGGATCAATGAATTGAGCTGCTGGCTATCAGGATTATCGCGATTCGACGACACTGACCCCTCGTCGGGCCAACTCTGCCAGCATGCGCGGCATGACTTCGCCTTTCACAGCGGCCTGCTCCGGCGCGAATACCCCGGGCTCGCAGAACTCGCCCCGCGCCAGCATGCGGGCCATGATCGCCGCAGGGAAGCCGGTCGTCCGAGCCATCGACGACTGCCCTGTTTTCGCGTCGGTTTCGTCCATCACGTCGAACTGCCGCGTGACCGCGACGCCCGACTTTTTCCCGCAAACGATTACGCGCAGCACGGTGAACTCAGTCTCGCTCGGCGGCGCGGTCCAGTGCGCGAACAGCAGCTTCGCAGTCACGTCGATCGGACGCACCGCTTGTCCGGCGATGTCGATGGCGTCTTTCGAGAAGTAACCCGTGTCGCGCAGCACGCGCATCAGCTCGATGTGACCCGGATAGCGCAGCGTTTTCTCCCGCATGTTGCGGGCCTTGACCGTGGTGAGCAGGCTCCGCAGGCCATCCGTGTTGAAGGCCTCCAGCGTGCCGATGCGCGGAAAGTCGAGCAACTCCGGCTCAGACAGGGCGGGCCGCGTCACCAGGTTTCCGTTTTCGATGAATCGCGCGGGCCGGGTGTATTCTTCGAGCACATCGAGCGGGGCAAACGGCGCTCGGTATTGATACGGCCAATGCCGCGCCCAGGGCAGTCCGCCGACATAGAACACCACGTCGTCAACCTCGTCCATGGCCGCGGCAGCGTGTCCGATCAGCATGTTGGCCAGGCCGGGCGCAACGCCGCAATCGACCACCGCGGTCGCGCCCGACTTCTTGGCGCGCTCATGCACGGCCAGTGCGTCCTCGGACATGAAAGAGATGTCGCAGTATTTCTTGCCCAGATCGACAACAGTCTGTAATGTCTGCAAGCCCAACGCGCT
>CAYXEY010000264.1:0-7358 GCA_964464105.1 uncultured Planctomycetaceae bacterium | reverse complement strand
TACGTCCCAGTCAGTATAGGAAATGGTCGGTGGGATTTTGAGCATCGGGTTGTGATGGAAAAGTTCATTGGCCGCAAGCTCGTGCGGAATGAGGTTGTTCATCACAGGAACCATATCAAGACCGACAATCGGCTGTGCAACCTTGAACTAATGACAAGAGCTGAACACGCAAAAAAATACCACAACGGACGCAAAAAAGGGCCGCAGTTCAAGCTGCGTTGCAAAATCTGCGACCGAGAGTTTGATGTCAAGGCGAGCCTGCGGTTTGTGCGTCTGACCTGCTCATTCAAATGCGGCAGAAAACTCGCCTCGATAAAGGCCACCAAGACTCACTGCAAAAACGGACACCCGTACAAGGATGTGTACATCATAACTCGCAGCAACGGGAAAACCGCAAGGGTCTGCCGCATATGTAATCTGGCCGGCCAAAAGCGCAGGAGATCGAAACAATGACACCTGACGACCTGAAAGCAATCGAACAGCTTATCAAAAAGCACAAGCCGGATACCGGCACGGGACTCATGGTTGTGCTCATAATCCTGTTCCTCAATGGGTGCTTCAAGGGGTGCGGCTACTAATTACAATGACCCCACTCGAAACCACCCTCCACGCCCTCGCCCTTGAAGCTCGACTGGTCAAGGCCGAAAAAACCATCGCCATCCTCAAGGAAGCCAACGCGGGGCTGGCGCAGCAAAACGTGCGACTACGCGACGCCCTCAACCGCGCCATTCTGAAAACCAACGATGCCACACAAGAAACCCAAACCAAAAGTTAGCAAGTTCGAGCTGAAGCACTATGGAATGTTCGCCGGGAAAACCATCGTTCGGGTTGAACTGGTGGAGATCGAGCAAGGCTTCGGCTTCGTGCCCACCTTCACCTTCAACGACGGCACCTTTGCCCAAGTCTGGAAGGACATGGACAGCAGCGGGGCAGGGTGGGTTAGCCTGCACGTTCCGAACGGCGAGGAAATCCTGCCCGACGGACTCAAGACGGGAGATTTTGAAACATAATATGAGTGAAGAATTCCAACCTTACGTCGCCACCGTCAAGGTGGTAACGGTCGCCTCTAGTCAAGACGCAGCCATAGCAAGCATCAGAAAACGATTACGATTCTTCGAGGACTGGGGATTTACCAGGCAGCCAAACGGACCTTACGAATACCCGCGCGTCATCTCTGAGGATGCGTTCGATAAACTGGAAGTGCTGGCAGAGCGAGCTGAACAGTGCGAGTCCACCCACCCGCATCCCTGCCCGAATTGCCAAGCGCACACCTGTGATCAAGCCTACAACGATGCCTTCGACAAGCTATGAGCCAGATGAAACGCTACCTTGAGCAAGTGATCCACGAAACCACCGACGATCTCGTTGAGGCGGACGCGGTGGAATACGCCCTCTACATGGGGTGGATCAAGCTCACCTACGACCTGCAACGCGACAAGATCGCCATTCAAAAAGACCTCCTCAGTCTGGTCGAGAAATTCCGCTGGGTTGCAGAGGAAAATCAACAAGTCAACGCGCCGATGCAAGAGTTGCTGGCGCAAGTGAGTGATTGGAAATAATTATGAACAACCTGCGAATCCGCAACGTGCCCAATGCCGATGTCAATATCGGCGAGTTCAACAACTGCGAACACCTGTTCCTGCAAATCGAGCCCGGCAAATGTCAGACCATCTCCTGCCGTTTGCCCAATGGAAAATTCGTCACCTTCGCCTTTGTCAAAGGGCCTGACGGAAGCGAAGAAATGGAGTGCGTGGACATTCACACAACCTCCGGCCAGCACTGGAAAGACAACGAGACGCTTGGCAAAAACCACTACCAGCAACACCTCGTTGGGTTCTCCAAGGGCCGCGATACGTTCGACACCCGGAAGATCAAGGAGAAAACTTCGCTGGCAACCCTGCTGCTCAATTCGGATTACTACAAATGAGCGCAACAAAAACACACGATCCCGATGAGTGGATTCAATTCACCAAGCTCACGAACGACCCCAAGCTGGCGTGGCTGGAGTTCCAACTGGATGACGAGGGCATTGAGCATCGCCGCCACGGTGAATCCTTCCACGCCGCGAACTATCACAGGGCTTGCTGCTATGACGCATAATGACCAAGCTCACGCACCGGCGACCAAAAACCTATGAACAGCCCAGACGTTACCGAAATATGAACCCAATGCTCAACTACTCACCGACGGCAACGCACGAGTGCAAAGTGTGCGGACACGAAATCGAAGTGGACTACTCGAAACTGAAAACCCACCACGAGCGGGTGCGCTGCCCGCACTGCAACGCGCTCTACGGCGTGGACGTGGACGCCGAATTTATCGGCGGCGTGTGGACTGACAAAACCAAACTCTGGAGGGTGTGATGCACAAACTAGGATGCCCCGCCAGAAACAATCCCGGCTACGCGGACTGCGAGTGCGCCGCAATGGACCAGCGCGAACACACGGAGCAACTGCGCATCTACAACGAAAACGCTCCGCGAATTGAACAACTGCAATCGGAAATAGCCGAACTCCGAGAGCGCCTCGAACGCGCTGAGGCTAGGCCGTCTAACGAACAAGCTGAGCGATGAGTGCTGACCGATGCCAACTCTGCGGTGAGATGATGAATAAACCCGGACATACATACTGCCCAAGGGAGCAATATACCCACAACTTAGGGGAACTGTGACCATGAATCCGCAAACCGAAACCAAAGTGCAAGTGGCCGCAATTGAGTTTGACGCGATTGAGTTCACTGAAACGCCCACCG
Organism: uncultured Planctomycetaceae bacterium; assembly: GCA_964464105.1. Lineage (GTDB taxonomy): Bacteria > Planctomycetota > Phycisphaerae > UBA1845 > UTPLA1 > CAYXEY01. The sequence continues at coordinate 4,607 of CAYXEY010000264.1, read as the reverse complement.
ACATCGTAGTCGAGGCCGTCCGCGAGTATGAGGCATCCCAACCGGAGTTGGAGACGGAAGATTTGTTCTCTCCCGATTCCGCTTGGAGCCGCCTTGCGAATCAAGTGGTCGGCCACGAAGTGGGTCAGTGACCCGCCCGTCTGTCGCCAGTCTGTCGCGCGGTAATTTTCTGTGCCGCCGATTTTATCGGGGCAATGTTCCATGACCATCGCCATCCTCGGTTGGGGTTCCCTCATGCTTCCGTGTCACTGTGACCCTCATTGACGGGGAGGTGCGAAGGCGCAACCCTGTCTCCGCCAAAAACCATACCCATGCTTGCGTCAAGGCCGCACGTTACGCTCGCAAAGACAACCTGTGCGTGAAACAAATCACCGTCGAATTATGATCCTCACCAAAACCTTCGCCGTCGGCCAGCGCTGCATCGAGCTGCGGGTCTATGCCGGGATGATGAAGTGCCCAGACATCGCCCTCTACACCTCGATCGCCCGAAACGAAATGAATATTGCGTCGGCCATCCGTATCGAGGAATCCAGCATGACCCTCTCCTCCAACCGGGCAGGTCTGCACTACGCCGCCTTCATCCCCAACTCACCCGAGCAAGTCAGCGCCCTGACCAAAGCTGGGTGGAACAAGTGCAAAAGAAATTGATATGGAAGGAACATTCATCACCTTTGAGGAGATCGCGCCCAACCCAAAGACAAAACGCTGGGCGGCAGTCAACAAGCAAACCCGCGGCACAGTCGGTACCGTGGTGTGGTATGGACCGTGGCGGAAGTATTGCTTTTGCCCGGCGGACAACACTGTGTTTGAGCAGGTCTGCATGAGGGAGATTGCTCAGTTTATCGAAGATCAGACACAAGCCCACCGTAAAAGTAAAACTAATGACAACTGAAGCCGACCTTGGAATTGCTGCGGAGCCATTCACTTACCCGGCCCGCCCACTCAACGGAGGCGCTTGGCTGCCGTCCATGGCTGAACGCTACAAGGGTTACTCCTTCGGCCCGAAATACAACGGCTGGTACGCCCTCATCCACATCCCCACCCGCACCATCTTCAACCGGCATGGCAATCGCATGACGATTGGGGATGAGTTCGACAAGGCGCTCGACGTGCTGTGCCCCACGCTGGATGCGGAGGCGTTCAAGTGGGTGACGGCGGAGGCGCTGTGCAGGAGGCACGGCATCGGCAAGGGTGCGCTCATCGTGCTGGACTGTATCCCTGAGCCGGTCAAGTTCATCGAGGTGAGTTACCAAGACCGCTATAACTGGATGCGCTCCGTGCTGCCCGTGCTGCCCATCTTGAGTCAGCCCAAGCCCAACGGGGTTTACCTCGAACACCAGCCCGCGATGAGCCCCGGTGAACTATGGGCTGAGTTGCAGGAGATCAACACCGCTTGGCACATGCCCGCCAACACCCCGTTCTTTGAGGGCATGGTTGCCAAGAAGCTCACCGCTCCGTATCCTATCCAACTGCGTAGCCCCGACGAAACCAGTTCGGCCTACGTTAAGTTTCGCTGGAAGTTTTAAGCTATGACCGCACTACAAGAATACATCGCAAGACAAACTGAAACCTGCCGCAAGGAATGGTTCAAGGAGCACAAGGCTAACCAGATTGGCGGTCCAGGAATGTTCCCGGACTGCATTTTAATCAACTGGCAGAAACCGGGCACGTGGACTTACGGCTGCCGTTACATCCTGCACCGTCGTTGGCTGATTGTCGTTGGCGACATCGGGGAAGCCGTGTTTGAGTGGAGTCAGGACCTCACGCCGGACTTCCTGCTTTCGATCAACTTCGATTACTTCATGGGCAAATGTCAGGCGTCGCCATCAGGCAAAGACTTCCAGCAATGGGACGGTCGGCTGGCGTGGCTGCGCTTTACCGAATCGTGTCAGGAGGATGGCATGGAAGCATTCAAGGCGGCCTGCGAGGACATTGACAAGGCGTCGGACAAAGAGGATTACGAGCGGGTTGCTCAGGAGTATTACGGCTCAACCGGTGACGCAGAGACGGCAGGCATGATTGCCAGCTTTGGTGAAGCGCCTAGCGTTCACGCCATCGGCATGTTTGTCGGACTTCAAATGGCGCTGGCTCAATTAAAGACATGACCAAACCCCAACTCATCACCATCGCCAAGAGCCACGCCAAAGCTGGCGACACGGGTTGGATCACACCCGGCGGCACGTTCATGCCAGCGCCCGATGTCGGGACGGAAACCGTCAAGGGCCTGTCGCTAGGTCGCCATGAAACCGCCGCGCTCGACATTCTCACCAGGCATTACCCGGTCCTGTTCAAGAAGTTGAACGGCCTTCGCATCAAACGCGGACACAAGACATGGCCGGACACCATCCCCATGATCCGCCTGTTCATGCAAGGCCACGGCTTTGTGCGGGTGGCGGAGGACATACTCGACATGACCGATTACGAATGAAAATCAAAATCACCGATCTGTTCTGTGGTGCAGGTGGCACTAGCACTGGCATCATGCGCGCTGGTCGGCTTGCAACTTCGCCAGCTCCACCGTGCCCGGCCGGCGAGGACTGGGGAAAAGCAACTGACTGGGTAATGTAATGACTACCACACTAGACCAAGCCCGCTCCGGCATCGCGCCGGAAAACCTGCAAGAAATCCTCGACGCCGAGGCATCGCCCGGCCAAGCTCTGTTCACCGGGCAGCAGCAATACTGCACCCCGGAATGGTTCGCTGAGCAATGCCAAGCCAAGCTGGGCGTCCTGCGTCCCTCCACCATCCTTGACCCCCAGGTGGGCGAGGGCGCGCTCGTCAAGCTCGACCCCTACGCTTACAGCGTGGCCCGCTTCGGCGTGGACATTGACAATCGGCTCGATACCAAGGTGGTTCACACCAACCTTGTCATCGCCAACATCGTCAAGATCGACAACATCCTGCGCGACCTGTGCCCCGATGTGCGGTGGGTCTGCATCAACGCCAACCCGCCGTTCGGCAAACGCTGGAAGGTGGGCGACAAGTCCGCCGACTCCACCAAGTTCACCTGGGACTTCGTCACGCGGTATGGCAACTGCGGTTACTTCATCGCCAACCACAAGACCATCACCGAGCTGGGGTTGGACAAGCATGAGTGGGCCACCCACTACGACACCCACCCCGCCAACACCATCTGGAAGGGGCTGAGCGCCAACCTGACCATCGGCGTCGTGTTCTGGAAGCGGCCCGAGCAGGATCATTACACCTCTGTCAGTGCGCTCCATGCCCTGTGGGAGTCCGTCAAGAACGTGGTGCAGGAGGAGAAGGTCAGCCGCCCAGACTTCAACATCTACCTCGACCCGGACACCGGGTATCTCCGCACCTACCTGTCCTTCCGCAAGCAGTACCGGGAAAAGCTGGATCATGCGCAGATTCAAAAGCTGCACAAGATCAACCTCTGCCACCCTCTCACGCTCACCACGGAGAAGGCTTCCCGCCAACTCATGCGGGAGCTGGTGGAGTGTGGGCTCTACACCATCCAGCCGGAGGCCAAGGCCGCCATCGACGACGCCCTCTTGCAAGTCAACTCGCTGGCGTGTCCGATCATGCCGGTCACCGACTTCGAGACGGTCGCCTATGCCGACGAGGAGGACGAGCTGGTGTGTCACGGGACCGTCAATGAGGAGGGGATGCAGTTCACCGCCGGCAAACGCTACAAGCTCGAAACCGGCAGCTACAAATTCACCGAGAAGTTCTCCCGCAACAAGGTGCATTTCGACGAGGAGACGGACACCACCTACACCAAGGAGCACGAGTGCCAGCTGTCGGGCAACGACCGTTACATCCAGATCACGGACGATCGCTTCCGCGCCATCCGGTTCATGGACCGCCCCCGCGAGAACGTCAACTATGAGTTCCCCGAGAAACGGCTCTGGGAAATCTTCCGCAAGCCGGACGTCAAGACGGTGGCCGAGTTGAAGCCGGGCGTGCTGGAGCAGAACCACGCCGTGCTCAAGGCGTGCGAGATGATGAGCGACTACAAATACTACAAGGGTCAGCTCACCTACCTGCAACGGGTCGCCACCAAGGACTGCGGACTGGCAGCGGCAGCGACCGGCACCGGCAAATCCCTCATGGCAATCAGCCTGCTCGCCATGAAAGGTCCTGACCGCGCGCTCATCATCGCCCCGCAAGGCACGATGCGCTCCAGTGAAGTGGATGACGACGACGAGTCCGAGGGCGACTTCAGCGCCAGCCAGTGGATTCAAGAGTTGAACCGCTTCGCTCCGTTCCTGCAAGTCTGGGAGATCTTCAGCTACGCTGACTACGAGCGCATCCTGTCCCTCAACGACGGCCAGTTGCCTCCCGGGGTTTACGTCTCCTACTACGAGGCGATGTTCTCCAACGGTGCCAAGGAGAAAGCCCCCTCCACATGGGACGACGAGCGCCTGAACAAGTACGGCAAGGCGCTGGGGCTGGGCGAGCTGGAGTTGCAGGACGACAAGCACCACTGGTGCGACACCGTTGGCAAGGAGGTCAACGGTATCCGCTGCATCCTTGAGCCCTGTCTGTCCACCCTCATCGGCCACCTGTTTGACATGGTGATTCTCGACGAGGCGCACCGGGCCTGCAACCTGTCGGCCAACCTGACGCAGATGATGATTCGG
>CAYXEY010000263.1:0-7362 GCA_964464105.1 uncultured Planctomycetaceae bacterium | reverse complement strand
AAACAGGTTCGATGCGCACGCAGGTGCCCCCGGCGTGAGTCGAACACGCGGCCAATATGTCCGGGCGGCCGCGTCAAACTAGATCATTCGATATTACCAGCACTTACGAGGTGGCAAATCTACCTACAACACCCCTAAACGCGCAAAATCTCGGTTGAAAAGATAACCAAAAGATCACATAAATCCGCTTTGGCGAATATGGTGCCAATCGTGCAGCAGTCAAACATACCTGTCGAATGGTCGACTGCAGCGGCTCCCTCCGGACATACTTGATTCAGCAGTACTCCAACACGCCGATCAGGTGCTTGAGTACGTCAAGTCGCCTCCAGCTGCGGCGAATAGCCGAACGTGATATCCATAAAGACATCGGGATGTCAGGTAGAGTCCCCCCCCGCAGCCTCGCTAACGGTACAGCGACGCTGACGCCACTGAAACGCGGTTGAGGCAGGCTCGCACCTCGAAGAGAAGGTCGTCCGCAGGAATGTCCGGATCCTTCCGTGCGGTCAAGTAGCCGAGGGCCATTGCATATTCGGAGAAAGCGATTTCATACGAGAGGCGCAGAAACCCGATGCTCTCCGTCCCGCTTTCCTTGCTCGCAGCCTTTAGGACTGGGTGGTCGAGGTTGATGAGAATCTCACTTGCAGTTTGATCATAAAGCGAGCGGTTCTCATTCGACCCCAAATTCTTGTATCGGACTCGAAATCCGCCACTCGGCTTCCTGCGCTGACTTCCGGTACCACCAACCGGATCGACTGCTGTGGTTCCATCAGGATTCGGGGTCCCTTCAGCAGTCACCTTCGGCGCCGGCCTTCCTCGGCCTCCAGTACCTGGACGAGGACTGTCAGGCCTCTCAACCGAACCAGGTCGCTCCATCCCCTCAGCCCACTCGGCATCATCGAAACCGGCAGACTGAGTGTCGCCAAACGCTGAAGTCGCTGGACCTCGTGTCGCCGAGGACGCGCGGATGTCATGAAGACGGCTCTGAACTGATTTGAAATCCTGGTTCAGAACTTCAGCGATCCGATCTGCTTCTGCCTCTAGGCGCCGAGCCTCCTCCGATTTCCTCGCTTCCCTCTCACGTGCCACGAGTCCCAGCCTCACCGACTCAAGCTTAGATCCGATGAACGCAATTAAGGCACTCGCGACAGGATGGATGGGTTTCAGGTTGAGTGAACGCGAAGAATCATAGGCGGCAATATGTGTGTCGTAGGTCTCAAGCTTGGGCACGTCGATTTCGCCAAACAGGTAGTTCCCCCATTCCTTTCGATCCACCCCCGCCTTTTCGACGGCCACGAGATTTCCGTCCCCGGCGGTAATTCGGATCCCCTGGTCACGGTCTCGAAGTGGAGCTTGGGCCACCTTTATGATTAGGGTTACATCTCCAAGTAGATCCTCATAGGGCTTGGGCGCAAGGAATTCAAAGGTCTCCGTGACCACAGGCTCCCGAATCTCGCAGACATGATCATTCACTGCCACTTGCGGCGTAAGCGCTCGGTAGTCAAGCAAGGCATGCTCAATCGACTCCACGATTGCCAGCACATTCAGTTTCGGCACAAATACTTCGGAGATTGTGATGGTGGTGCCGTTAGGCAGGTCGGTAGATTCATTTCGAACCTGCCACTCCAGCGGTATGGCATCTCCAGCTGACCGGTCAATCCGCTCGCGCGTCAGGAGCACGGCGTTGCGGAGCCCATCGCGACGAGTGTCGACCCGAAGGCAATTTGCGATGCTAAACGCAGCGGACTTGCCGGTACCAAAGTTCCCCCGGCCGATACGGCCCGTGCGCCGCTCTCTGTTTTCGCCGTGCATCCGAAAGAAATGCTCGAGATCGGTGGCGCTCATGCCTTGCCCATTATCACTGATCTCTATCGTGTTGGCCTTTTGATTGACCGAGACCTGGATTCGGGGTGACTTGTCGACGTATTGGAGACTGTTGTACACATACTCCAAGACTACCTGGGCCTCATTCTTGAACAGAGCTGCAGAACTGAGGAGGTCACGACGAATATCGGAGGTGACCTTCAAGATGGCACTCTGTGGCATCACTTCCCTCCCGCTGTTTCTAGAATATCGGCCATCCGTGCCAGGAAGGCGGTTATCTGTGCATCCGTCGCAAGAAGCTCCTGAAGCCGCCGAATCTTGTGAAGCCGCGTCCGCCCGACCGCGTACGCGTCTATTCGGAAGACCTCCTCGGCATCGAGCAAGGGAACATCCCCCTCGCCCTCACTCCACTGGATCCAGGCCCGGGTTGTGAGTAACCGAGTTCGCTCTCTGCGGAATCGTTGCTCACTCGGCGGCCCGCCTCCAGCTTGTTCCCTACCCCGGTCCAAACTCTCTCCAATGAAGGGCCTTCCAGCCGTCTGCACCCATCGAAGCCCGGCGGGGGTCAGGCTCCAACCAACCCTTCCCGAACCGTCGAGGTAGCCTCCCTTATCCGGCTTCTTTGCGTCGGATAAGTAGACACGGACCAACTCGAGGTTGATCCTGTCGGGGTATTTCCGCCACGAGAATCTGGTGGGGGCCAATTCGTGGGCCTTGACCGCTACATCCTCGGTGTCAACGGGACGCTTGTCTCCCCCGAGCATGAAGACCGCGAGGGTCACGACCTCAGAATTGGATGGACCTGTTGTCAATAGCTGTAGGGGCATTATATTTCCTTGACATGTCTAATCTATCGCCAGTAGACGGCTCGCGCAAGGATATACCTCACCAAGTAGGGGTACGCTGGGGTGAATTTGGCGCGCCGTTGTTGCCGAAGCCCCTCCGGGACGTGTGGGGCCAGGATCCGCTCCCCAACTGGGTCTGCAGCGACTTGGGGCTTCCACCCGGTAGCACGTGTTCCATGCTCGGAGACGAGGTTCGGCCGCCTCCTGAGCCCGCTCTCGAGCGGGTTCGGCGCTACCTCGCGTTGCTTCTCAAGTCGAGGCGAGCGGACGTCGGGATGCTCCCTGCCGTTGGGGAACCATGGCCGGCTGGCGTGGAGTTTACAGAAATCCCCTTGACTATGAGGACCCACAACTGCATTGCCGCCAGGGGGTTGAATAGGAACCTGCGTGAACTCCCATACCTGACGTTCGAAGACCTCCTCCACCTTCGCGGAATGGGTCCGCTATCGGTTCTTGAATTCGCCTGTACGCTGGAATCTGCCACCCGTAGGGCTCAAACAGCCCACATCGCCTGGCAGGGCCCGGAGAAGAGTGAGCAAGGCGATGCACCTATGCCCGGCACGCTCTTGGAAGTGTTGGAAGAGCCATGGACCGACTGGATCAGCGAGGCGGACCCCCGCTTCTCTGCGCTGCTTCCGCCCGGGCGAGGAACGATCGCGGAACGGGCGGAGGAACTGATCACGAACCCAGCTGCCCAGAGAACGGGCTTCGCCTCCCTCGAGGCGTGCCTCCCGCAAATCCGTGCCCGCCTGTCTGATCTGGAGAGAATTCCGCTGGAAACGCTGCTCGCAGAGTACCTCGAAAGCGTCACTCGAGTAGGCGATCGACGGCTCCTCGCCCTCATCGCACGCCTCAATTGGGGTGGCGCGCCTCGTGGCATAACCCTTGAGGAAGCTGGAAAGACGGCCGGCTTGACCCGGGAACGGCTTCGTCAACTCCAGGCTCGTTTCGAGGAAAGGAGGCCGTCTCACCCGGTCATCATGCCTGCCTTGGACAAGGCCCTAGAGTTCTTGAAGTCTCGAGTTCCCCTTGCGGCACAAGAAGCCGCTGAAGCGCTCGTGACGGTCGGGCTCGCCGAGCGTCCTTTCCATCCAGCCAGCCTGATCGCCGCTGCAAGAGACTGCGGCAGGTCGCCGGCTCTTCACATCGAGGAGGCACGCGGAATCGACCTCGTCGTCTCCCTGCCATCGGGGCAAGAGGCCGATCGAGTTGCCAGAGTTGCCTACCGTCAGGCCAGGGCGTGCGGCGCCTCGAATATCTCGGAGGTGGCGGCAGAAATTGAAGCAAGAGGCCCGACCGCAGTTGACGAGGGACGAGTGCTCGATCTGCTCAGGACATTCTCCGACGTCGAGTTCTTGACAGCGGACTGGTTCTGGCGCCCGAGTCGCGCTAACGATGCCGTCTGGAAGATGTCTCGCCGGGTCTTGGCAGCCACGTCACCGATCGATGTGGCGCGCCTTCGTGAAGGACTCCGACGATCATTCAGGTTTCGCCAAAGTATGGCCCGGAAGAAGGGCGCGCTCTTGATGGTCCCGCCCCGGAGCGTCCTCCTTGCATACTACAAGGCGCACCCGGATTTCGTAGTTCTGGAGAACGAACTTGTTAAGTCGGCTCGCCCGCTAGACTATCGATCGGAATTGACTCCCCTCGAACAGAGCATCGTGGACGTACTGCGCTCGACACCATCATCCGTCCTCGATAGGGTTGCCATGGCAGAAGGTTGCATTGAACGCGGTGTCAACACCCATTCGCTTTGGACAATGATGACCTACAGTCCTGTCTTCGAATCACTTGGCGACGGGCTGTGGACAGTTCGCGGTACGCGAGTCGACCCAGTAGCTGTCGAGGCGATTCGAACGTCCAACCAGCTCCGGCCCCGTGAACGTCGTGTCCTGGACTTCGGTTGGGGGGAGGACGGTCGGCTCTGGGTGGCGATCAGGTTACCAGCCGACCTGCAGACCCAGGTGTTCGGAATCCCCGCCGATGCAAGGCGCTATTTGGTAGATCGAGATTTTCGGGCCGAATCTGAAGATGGCACGCAGTGCGGCAGGGTCCGTATCTACAGCTCCGGCACATCCACCGGCTACGCCGAGTTCTTGAGGAGAAGCGGAGCGGATGAAGGCGATATTATGCTGGCCCAATTCAACTTGGTCACGGGCATTGTTTCGCTTGGGCTAATCGACGATGAAGACCTAGAAGAATTGAGCCCAGCGGCGTAGCAGCCGTCCCGAAGCACCTGACTCACGCCCTGACCAACGGCCCGAGTGTGCCGGTCTGTTCGAACGACAACCAGCATCAAACGCCTATGGCACTGAGCAAGGAGTATTGTTCAGCAGGTCCTCGAAGTTGGCATACTGCGACAAGGTAGCCCTGTTGCGAGGCAGTGTAAGCATTGCCGCCTGGCGCGCATTGAGGGATGGATTGACGACGAATACCTCACTGAGGTTGGGGCTGGCCGCCGTGCCCATGAGCGCGCTCCGGATCAACCACCTCAGTTCAAAGTCGCTAGGCGCGAAAGATACGCCGACTATGATTAGCCTCGAAGCCTCCCTGAGTTCCTGAAGCGCAAGGTGCCACAGAAAAGCGAGGCGCCCACGATCTTCAATCCGCTTTGAGGCGATTGGAGGAATAATCAATTGCACCAGGGCCGCTCCACATAGCCTACACGGCTTGCCGGGTACCTGCCCATCTCTTAGGCGTTCAAGCCTGGCGGCAAAGACGCGTGTGTGATTGGGGCAACCTGACGTGGTGCAGAAGAGCCAATCTAGAGACCCATGGAGCTTTAGGTAAAAGCCCTGATCGGTTTCCCGGGGCATGAGCGTCGGCGGACGGCCGCCCATGAATGACGCCTCGCCAACAAGCAAGGTGAGTTTTCCGGAGCGCGAATCCTGGTCTGGATAATCGGTCTTTGGCTTCGTATCCCGAGGTATTAGAACGTTGTCAACGACATGGTCGTAGTTGAGCGTGAGAATTGTGTCCCTCGGCTCGAGAGTATCAATCAGCCTCGAGTGCAGCGGGCACACTCTGTCGGGTGGGATGGAAAGCCTGTCAACTACAAAGGCCAGAACATCTCGAAAAAGCTCCTCCGGACTCCAGCCGGACAACGATTCGTGAGAACTCCAACTCTCCCGACGATGTCGTTCGAGGTCGAGGAACGCGAGCACTTCTTCGAGATTGTAGTCGCTTACCGGGCGCGAGGGGTAGAACCACTCGAGTAATAAGCGCAACGAATGGTATTTGTCGTCCAGACCCTCCGAAAAGAATCCGGACATCGTCGGAAGCTTGGAGCTTGAGGCGAGTGACGCACCAGATCCAAGAAGTACAACTGTCCGAGTGCCGTTCACAAGTGACTCGCAATTCAGGTGCGAGGGGAATCGCGTCCCAACCCCTCTCGTTGTCTAGTCCCTTGCCTGACCGCCAGCCAATGATTGGCCTGGCTCGTGGCAGCGAGAATTCAATTGTTCACCTACCACCCAGTACTCCCACCCAAACCGAAACGTACCAAGAGGCACCGGATTGGTCGCGGAAGGATTGTGAATGAATACAGAGGTCGAGCCCACTTGGGATGGTCGATTAATCTCATCGACCCAATCATACAGGACTCCGCTGATGGTGGAATAGGCAGGCGTCAGAAACAGGTCCGTGCTGACCAACCCTCCGGTGGACTTAACGATGGAAGCTTGGTGAGCGAACGAACGGCCAACAACTTCAAGGGTTTCGCGGTCCACGTGAACCTGTTCGTGGCCGATTGGCAGCACACACCTGACGATTCGCGGGATGGTGACCTCGTAACGCGCGGAATGAACCCCAGCCCCACCTACCGCGATTACGAACGGATCTTCGGGATGCACCCACCCCTCGGCCAGGTACGCATTGTACCGCCCGTGCTTCTCCTCGATCGCCTGCCGAAATCGTAGCTTGAGTTGGTCCTCCGGCACCCAATAAACCCCTCTGATCGTCGGACTGGGCGGCGAGTCAGGGCCAGAACCACTCGTCGGAAGCACAGCTTCTACCCACACCTTCGGAGACGCCAGAAGAAGGTCCGGCCCGCTCGACCTCGGCGTCCGAGCTGCCCGTGGAACGGGCGCCATGCCGCCCCGCAGCACGCATGCACAGACATACATTTCCCAGAATCTGGGGAGGTAGTCGTGCTTCGCGGCACTTGGTAGATCGGAATCGAGGTAGTCTTGAGATAGCCGCCAAAGCTCCTCGACAAAGGCCCGGCCCTCAGCAACGATGGGCAAGTCGTCATCTCTGAGGATTCGGTACCTGGCATCAGTGACCGGCCCGAGTTCAAAGAACGGACGCATATCCCTCCGGCGGGCATAGACCACGGGGAAAACTTGCTTCTCAAAGATCGGCGCCTGCACCTAGTGCGGGGATGCAGGCGCGATCTGGGTTGAAGTTCAGGCAAGAGGCGCCTGCGGACGGTCGTCTGTGCGGAGCTGGGAATCGCCGGAGTCAGGTGTGTGGAAGCGCCGGGGATCGTCCCCAAAAACCATCACGATGAGCAGTTTGATGCGGTGAGAAACGCGAACTGGAAAAGATAACCAAAAGATAACTTTGGCTGTTTTGTGGAAAACCCCGCATCGTAAGTTGATGCGGGGTTTATAGTTAGCAGGTGCCCCCGAGAGGAGTCGAACCTCCGGCCAACAGTTTAGGAAACTGCTGCTCTATCCAGCTGAGCTACGGGGGC
>CAYXEY010000262.1:4667-7391 GCA_964464105.1 uncultured Planctomycetaceae bacterium | reverse complement strand
TACCACTCGATCAGGGCGTCATCCCAGTGGTACTCAACGCGCTCGCCGTTTGTCTCGATGCACTCCACCTGAATGGCTGCGCGCTGTGCACCCTTCAGTCCGTAACTCCGCAGGTCCAGGCCCCATGACCAGCTTGAAGATCCGCGGTGAGGGATGCCGGTGTCGGGCGTGGTCACGAAACCGCGTCCGTCAAAAAGAGTCTGCCACTGCTGGCCGGGGTTTCGCGCTTGGAAACCGCCGTCAATAGGGAACACGGCATGTCGATTCGCGTCATAAGCCGCGTGAATGCCTGACCAATCGGAGACTGTCAGCTCTCGTGGTGCGGATTGTTGACCGAACGCAACAAGTGCGGTGATCGCATTGAACGTCGCGGCGAATCCAAGGAACGCGGCACGATGCAATGCAACCCGCCCAATCGATGCTGATCCAGACCTATTCATACATCCCCCGCAGTGTTGAGTGGAATAAATTCCTGGCTACGAAACGTAAGAACCGCGGTACTGCAAATGTCAGAATACCAAGGAACAATGGCCCGAATCAACGATAGCCTCTTACAGGGCCATTCTCGGGCTGCAATGGCCGCAGCAGGCTGATCCACGAACTCGCCTTGCAGGATTTAGGGTGATTTGCTGCCTCGCAAAAAAGAGCCAGGCCACCCTTGCGGGCGGCCTGGCTTCGTATTTGCGTAATGGGCTTACCTTTGCTCACACATTGCGATCAATTGGTTTCGATCGCAGCGCCAGCATTTGAGAATTACGACCGACGGCGCTTTCGCCGGATCGCGCTACCCACCAGCATCAGGGCCGGGGCCATCATGAAGAACGGCAGGGGAATGCCGTAGCCGCATGACAGGCCACCGGGCATGAGCGGGGCCAGCGGAACGAACACTTGCAGGCCGCCCTGGTTGCCGGTCGGCGCCGGCTGCGGGGCCGGGGCCGGCGGATCGATGCAATCCGGGATGTTGTTGCCGTTCGTGTCGGCGTCGGCGTTGCCGCATCCGCAGGAGCCGGGATCGCGCTACAGCGGGTCGGCATGGCAGCCGTCGACGCAATCCTGAACGCCATCGGTGTCGGTGTCGCCCACATTCGGGCACGGATCAAGACAATCCGGAATGCCATCGGCATCGGTGTCGGTGAGATCGTTCGAGCCCGGACATTGGTCGCATCCGTCAAACAGGCCATCAGCATCGGAATCCTGAGGGCAACCAGTCGCGTTGACTGTCGCCTTTGCGCAGGCCGGCGTTCCACGGCAGGCATCGGCGTCATTCTTCACGCCGTCGCCGTCTTCGTCGGCCGTCGAGCAACCATTGGCATCGACTGGATCGCCCGCGAAGGTGCCGGGGCAAGTGTCGCAACCGTCGAACACGCCGTCGGCATCGCCGTCGGTGGGACAGCCGGTCTGGTTAACCGATGCGCAGGCTGGCGTGGCCGGGCAAGTATCGATGCAATCGAGCACGCCGTCGGCATCGGCATCGGCATCGGGCACGCCGCAACCGCAGACACCGGGGTCGCGCTTCAGAGGATCGTTGGGACAGAGGTCGATGCAGTTCGGCGTGCCGTCAGCATCAAGATCGGTGTCGACATTGCCGCATCCGCACGTGCCCGGAGCGATCTTGAGCGGATCGGCCGGGCAGAGGTCCTGGCAATCCTGCACGCCATCGGCGTCGGAATCGCCCACCGCCGGGCAGGCATCGAGACAATCCGGAATACCATCGGCATCCGTGTCGGTGAGGTCATTGTTGCCGGGGCAATTGTCGCAACCATCAAAGAGGCCATCGGCATCGGCATCCGCCGGGCATCCCTGGGCATTAACCGAAGCAACTGCACACGGCGGTGTGCCGCGGCACTGGTCGGCGTCATTCAGCACGCCGTCTGCATCTTCGTCAGCGGTCGAGCAGCCATTGGCTCCCACCGGGTCGCCTGCCAGTGTGCCGGGGCAGGTATCGCAACCGTCAAAGACGCCGTCGGCATCGCCGTCGCTGGGACAACCCGTTTGATTGACTGACGCGCAGGCCGGGGTATTCGGACAGGTGTCGAGGCAGTTGATCACGCCGTCGCCGTCGGTGTCGGTAACGGTCTGGACTTCAAAAGCGCCAACATCCGGCGAGCAGCCGACGCGAATGAATCCGCGCTGGTCGGTGACCGGCGCGCCGGTCGCCGAACCGCCGTCAATTGCGATACTGGTGGCGAGCAGCGGAGTCGTGTCGGTGACGCCACCGTTATTGAACGGGAAGGCGATGAGTACACCGGTGTTCAATTCAGCGCCGATTACGCCAAACTTGTCCGAGGGATGAGGAACGACGTTTGAACCGTTCATGTTGCCGAAAAGGTTATTGCCCAGAGACGTAATGGCGGCAGCGCCGGATTGATCGAGCAGGTGCCCGCCGGGGTTTCCGCCGGCGGCGTTGGCGGTGAAGAGGCTGTTGCGAAGGGTCATCGTGCCGCCGTTGACGGCGATGGCGCCACCACCCTGTCCGGCATTGTTGACGACGAAGGTGCAGTTGGTTACCTCAGTGGTGTATGCAGTCGCGTTGAACTGTCGCAGTGCGCCGCCAAATTGGCTGGCAAAATTATTGACAAAGGTACAGTTGACGACCCGGCCGGTGATGAAGTCTGCATTGGGAATCACCACCTCGATGTTGTCCCCGTTGCGCATGGTGGTGGAACGCATGCTGATAGCGGTCACTTCGCCGGTTTTGTTGTCCACCTCGATCAGGTCGCCGAC
>CAYXEY010000262.1:0-4657 GCA_964464105.1 uncultured Planctomycetaceae bacterium | reverse complement strand
CGTACCGCCGCCCTGGCCCCACCAGATGCATCCGCCGGCGCCCGCCGCTTGATCGGTGGTGAAGGTGACGCGCTCAACGTCAAAGCTGCCGGCGATCATTACGATCGCACCACCTTCATTCGTAACCGTGTTCTGATCGAAATGGCAATCCCTGACGGTGAGCTTGCCGCCCGCCGCTTCGAATCGAACACCGGCTCCCCGATCGGTGAAGCCGTTAGCCAGGCGCAAGCCCGTCAAGTTGAGCGTGGCAGATGTGTTGAGAATGCGTCGGGCATTGCCGCCGCTGATCGTCATATTGCGCGGGCCGGGGCCGGTGATGGTCAGGGTCTCGGTGATGGTTGGAAGGTCGCTGCCCAGAGCGATGACGCCATTGAGTGCGGCGGCAAAGACAATCTCATCCGCGCCGGCCGCGGCGTTGGCCTGCGTGATCATGTCACGCAAGCTGCCGCCGCCGCCGTCGTTCGTCGTCGTCACGGTAAAGGTCGCTCCCTTCGCGGCGCCGGCACAAGCCAAAGCCATCGCCATGCTCAGGGCGCAAAGACAGCGCGCGACTCCCGCCGATCCAATCATGCCATTCATTTTCATCGTTGGAATGCCTCTCCAATTACCATTGATACAAATGACGTTATTCTCGCCGCAGTGATGAGATTGGGAACCGGCGGCAGATCGCGATTTGACGATCGCAGTCAGTCCATTTTCCCCAACTTGAGCGCACAAGTCCATGGATTTGTCTCCTCCGGCGGAGAAAACGGCAATTCACGGGCCAATCGACGCAATGCGGAGCAATGCGATATTCCCGGACGCGTGTTGCAAAAAAACAACACTGCCCCATTTTTTGATCGTCCTGACGATGCAGCGCGCATTCCGCCGGACTATTCGAAATGTCCGCAGGCAATTGTGCTCGTTGCACGGTTCAACCTGCGGTCAGGAGCGATCCGGCGATAGGTCGAGCGAGAGCATTGGATCCCTGGATATTGAGATGACAATCGTCGTAAAACGCATCGGTCGATTTTGGAAGCAGCCTGTCGG
Organism: uncultured Planctomycetaceae bacterium; assembly: GCA_964464105.1. Taxonomy (GTDB): domain Bacteria; phylum Planctomycetota; class Phycisphaerae; order UBA1845; family UTPLA1; genus CAYXEY01. The sequence continues at coordinate 3,628 of CAYXEY010000262.1, read as the reverse complement.
CGTCGATCAGCGAAAGTGCCCTTGATGCGGCGAATTCACGAAGCCAGTTGTTCAGGCGGGTCATCTCGCGAATGTGCCATGCGAGCGGGGCCTGCTGGCCGTTTGCGGTGAGCGTTGCCCGCATCCACAGGAGCTTCTGGTCCGAAGGGGTGAGCCGGTCGGACCAGATCGAAGGGTGTGTGACCAGCACGAGTTGAATGCCCTCGGCCTTGCAACGATCAGCTATGGCTGTGACGTTTCGTTCGAATGCGGGGAGCGGATCGGGCAGGGCGTCGAAGGATGATGTGTCGTCGGCGATGGGAACCGCGGCGCATTCGTTTCGCAGGCGACGGTAGGTCTCCCCCTTCGGATCGAATTGGTGAATGCCTGCCGCACCGGTTGTACTGGTTAACGCCCGCCAAAGCGGGATGGCTCTGCGCACGGTCATCGAATAGTCCATGGCCAGGCGACGCCATTCCGGGGACGATTCAGTGTGGTTCAACGAGTTTCGCCGCAGATGATCGTTGATTCCGGCCATGAGCACAATGCCGGTCGGCTGAAGTGAAATAATCTGATCGTCTAATTGGGTGCGATGATCGGCCGAAGTCATGCCACTGAAGCCGGCGTTGATGATCTCGATGGTCGCACCGGGTCGCGATTGGCGCAACGCGGCTTCACAGCGGGCCGGCCAGGCGTCGGCGTCGTCGAGATAGGTGCATTCGGTGGTCGATCCGCCTAGACAGAAGATGCGGATCGTGCCGGCGGGCCGGGGGACGGCGATTTCGCGCGGATATCGAAAGCCGTGTGACTCAGTGGTGAAGTGCGTCTCGCCGGAAATGCCGGGCAAAATCGTCCCATCAGTGTGAAAAGTGAAAGTTGCCGGTCCGGGCCGCCGCCGCAGGGGATGCGGGGCCGGCAACAACGTCCATTGGATGAGCTCGCCGAGGCCGAATGCGGCCAGGAGACAAAGCGCGGTGAACGAAGCGATGCGGAGTCGAGACACGCGTCGACGTTGAGGCGGCGGGGGATTCGTCGATGTTGGTGAGTTCGGCGGCATTTGGATTGAGACAATATTAAGCAGCCCGCCCGTCGCGAGGATCGCCGCGCAGCTACGTATTACCGTTAACGTGACATCTGTGGTTGCAGGCCATCAATTCCTGCCGCGTTGATCGGGGTTTAGAATGATCCAGCCCGCGTCTTTGCGGCGATATTTGTCGCCGAGTTGCAATTGGCGGATGTCGCCGCCGTTGTCAATCCCATCCTCGGCGATGGTCCAGAGCTGGATGCCCTCGGCGACAATCGAATATCGAATCGGTTTCCCATCGAATGGGTCAACCGGTAATCGGTCGAGGAGCTCTGGGCAGACTTCTGACAATTCGCTTGGCCATCGTTCATGCCGGAGGCGAAATCGTTCGCAGGCGATCGCAGCTCGCATTGCCCGAGCCTCCCCGATAACGCGAAATGAAAGGTCGATGTAACGATCAAAACCCTTTAGCAGGAGGTTTGTCATGTAGTAATAGGAAGGCACAGGCGGCCGCTGTCGCCAGGCCAGCACCGCATTCCACGTGCCCGGTTCCGGGGTGCGCAGGGCGTCAGCCAAATCGGTCAGCTTCGCGACTCCGGCGCTTTCGTCCGCGAACCGAATGACGGGAATCATCATCAGGCTGCGGTCCTTGAAGGGTGCAGAGCGATACGACCCGGCGAGGTCACAGAATGCCACGCGTTCCGCCACGATTGAATCCGCGAGTCCGTCGGGTTGACACCACGGCGCTACCTCTACCAGGAGTCTCGTCAGGTCATCGTCCGCGAGCTGAATGCGGTTGATGATCCGTTCAGTCGTATCCATTGCGAAATCGGCATGACCGATTCTGCTAAGATTGCCGATGATGACGCGATATCGATTCCCATCCGTGAATTTCGCGCATCGATAACAGTCGATGAGTCGTCGAGCAGCTCTTGCGGCGTCCTCCTGCTCCGCGGAGAGCCTAGCATCTAGGCCGAGAATTCTCGAGGCCGTGCGGATGTCAACGAGGTCAGGATGGAGGTTGCCGAGCATCGGCCTGCTCCACTGATAGTCAAACCAACCGCTGGAACGTGCACATGCATTGTGAATCGCTTCGAGAGCGTCGCGATTCTGCTCGAGAAACCATTTTGCGCCCTCAACTTGCTCCTCAGGCAATCGCTGGCCGGTTGGTATGTATGGCGTCTGCCCGAACGAAGGGATCTGTTTGAGGCGTTCAATGGGAATTTCGATCGCTCCAATCGATTTTCCGGCAGCGATAAAATGAATTGTGGGGTTCTCATCGGTGTTCGGCCACCTCTCAGAGGTGATCAAATCCTGAACGGAGAAAGGCTCGCCTTTTTTTCTGATTGCGTCTATTTGGCTATTGAGGCGCCTCTTTGAGCCGTAGTCGGCGATCCAAGCGATGAGCGCCACGAACGCGAGCAGCACCATTGCTCCGAATCGAATCGGGTGGCTTCGTATCCAATTCGCGACTGGCTTCGGTACAGCCATTTCGTCACGCAAGCCGATCCTGCAGGTAGTTCATCACGCCATCCTTGCTGATGCGGCTCTGGGCTCCTGTATCGCGGTCGCGCACCGTCACCGTGCCGTCTTCCTTGGTCTGACCGTCAACTGTGAAGCAGTAGGGGGTGCCGGCTTCGTCCATTCTGGCATACCGTTTGCCGATGGCCGCTTTGGCGTCGTATTGCGCGGGCCAGCGCTTGCGAATTTCGCGGTATATCGGTTCGGCAATTTCAGGCAACCCGTCTTTATTCACCAGGGGGAAAACTGCCGCCTTGATTGGAGCGAGCCTCGGGTGGAAGCACATGATCTCGGGACTGGCGCGATCGGGTTCATGCCGATACGCCTCGCAGATGAAGGCCAGCGTGCTGCGGGTTGCCCCGGCGGCCGGCTCGATGACGTGGGGGACGAACCGCTCCTTGCGCTCGTCGTCGAAATAGCTGAGATCCTTCCCGCTGCCCTTCCACTTGGGCTTGCCGTTCTCCCCCGGCTCCACGACAAGCTGGCCGTCCCTGGCAACCAGCTTGCCCTCGCTGTGGCTGCGCAGGTCGAAGTCGCCGCGGTGGGCGATGCCCTCCAGCTCGCCAAAGTCGCCTTCGGCGAGAAAGGGAAACGCATACTCAATGTCTGAGGTGCCGCAGGAGTAATGCGACAGTTCGTCTTTTTCATGCTCGCGCAGACGCAGGTTCCCGCTGGCCAGACCCAGGTCGGTGTACCACTTCATCCGGGCGTCGCGCCAGAATTTGTACCAGGCCTGCGATTCGCTGGGATGGCAGAAGAACTCCATTTCCATCTGTTCGAACTCGCGCGAACGGAAAATGTAGTTCCGCGGGGTGATCTCGTTGCGGAAGCTCTTGCCCATCTGGGCGATGCCAAAGGGGACTTTGACGCGCGAGGTGTCGACCACGTTTTTGAAGTTGACGAACATGCCCTGAGCGGTTTCGGGTCGCAAGAAAACCTTGTTTTCGTCGCTCTGGATCGGGCCGGCATGGCTCTCCATCATCAAGTTGAAGTCGCGGGATGAAGTCAATTCAGCGCTGCAAGCAGGACAGGGCCGACCCGTGCCCTCTGGAGCCCGTTCGAGTGCGTGCATTGAAACCGCGTAGGTCCCTTTGCCGGTGGTAA
>CAYXEY010000261.1:0-7428 GCA_964464105.1 uncultured Planctomycetaceae bacterium | reverse complement strand
CCTGCGCACCCTGGCCCGCGTTGACGGCGACGTCATGATTGACGTTGCCGCGCCCGAAAGCGTCCATGCCGTGCTCGATGCCCTCGAAGCCAAGTATCCCATGCTGCGCGGGACGATCCGCGACCATGGCACCCTCAGGCGACGGCCATTCATTCGTTTCTTCGCCTGCGGACAGGACTTTTCCAACTGCCCTCCCGACGCCCCGCTGCCCGATGCGGTCACATCGGGCGCGGAACCGTTTCACGTTGTCGGAGCCATCGCAGGCGGCTGAGATTGAAACAAAAAACAGGCCCCGGGAACCTGCAAAGGCGCCCGGGGCTGGATATCCATTCAAAGTTCGCGATTAGTAAATCGGTATTGCGAATTCGCTATTGGTAGATGTTCGTGCTCTCAGTCTCTTCGACCGGGCTGCTCATCTGGTCGCTGATCATCGTGGTCTTAAAGCGGACATCACCTTCGGCTGTGCCACGAACGCGAACATGCCAGCTTGCACGAGCCTTAGGCGCAAGTGACGGCAGCGGCGCAAAGCGAATGGTTTTGCCATCCACCGTCGCAGGCACGTTGATCGGTCCATCCACGCTGACGAACTCTTCGCCATCGGGCAGGAGACACTCGACACGGATGTTGGTGCCCACGGCTGAGCCCTGGTTGGTGACCGTAATGGTATAAGTCGTTTGCGCACCCACTTCGACCGGATCGGGTTCGTCGACCACTTCGATCAGAATGGCTGGAATGCCCTTGATAACGGTTTCACACTCGGCCTGTGCCTCGGCGCAGTCGGCCCGAACCATCACGCGATTGAGCAACTTGCCGATTTCATTGGCCTGCAGTCGAACATTGACCGTCTGGGCGGCGCCGGGAGCAAGGGTGCCCAGGCCCCAGGTGATGCGACCCTGGGCGAAGCGTCCGCCCCCATCGGCATTCAGGAAGGTGGCGCCCGTCGGAACCTGATCCACCAGGATCGTGTTGACCGCGGGAGCATCACCATTGTTCTGCACGGTGATTTCATATTCCACCGGCCGTCCGACGTAGCGCATGTCGGGACAGCGCTTGGCCACGGTCAGCACGGGCTGGCGGACGAGTGTCGTCGCAGAAGCCTCGGCACTCAGGCCGCCCTCTTCGGTCGCGCGGCAGGTATTGGTGTACGTGCCGATGCGTGCGGCCCGGACGGTGACCATGCCTTCCTTCGCCTGACCCGCGTTCAGGTCGCCGGCGCGGAAGGTGAACCCGGTCTTGCCTTCGACGGTCGCGAGACCTTCAGGCAGCGTGTCGGTCACCATGACATTGCGGGCAATGCCGGAGCCCGAGTTCATCACGCGGACGCGAATGGGAATGTCCTGACACAGGGTGACCTCGGCCGGCATCATCTTCTCTACGACCAGCCGCGGCTCGACGATCTTGGTCGAAATGCAGGCGGTTGTCTTCATCGTAATGGTGGCACACCAGTCAAGCTGATCGGGCTTGTCGGTCGACCCGGTCACCTGTACCGATTGCGAACCGCCGGCTTCCAAGGCTCGCATAGTCCAGGTCGCCTGCCCGGCCGCGCCGCCGCCATCGGGCGTCATGGAGCGAACCTTGAACGAAGCGGGGAATTGCTCGACGAGCTGGAACTCGTCGATTCGTCCTCGCGAGGAGTTGGTCACCTTGATCTCGTAAGTGAACTCTTCATTGATGCGAACCTCGGCCGGCGTGCTGCGCTCGATCTGCAGCACGCTGGTCGCGCGGTCGCCGGTCGGCCAGGCCCGGACGTCGCGCTTCATGGTCGCACCGCGCGGAGCCTGTGCGGTCGCCGTAGTTGCAATCAAGCCAATAAACGTGAGTGACAGTCCATACGTGGTGCGTCTCATGCTTCGTTCCTCTCTTTCAATGGTGCCAATCAGATTCCAACGGACATGTGGAGTAGCAATCGTTCCGTATTGACGCGGGTACCGCGAAGCTCCGCTTCGCACTTCCCGGTCGCGCTTCAACCGTTCTTGTTACCACCGGCAACCTTCGCCGGATCCTAGCGCGGCTCAGTTTACGACAGATCGGGTCAGACAGCACAGCCTTGGGGGAGGTTAGAACCATTCCCGCCAATGCCCGGAACATGGCGTGAAAAGTGAGCCCTTGCACGCTTTCTCGAGTGCTTGCCGCGTGATCCGGCTGTGAAAGCTGGGCTTACAGAGGAGATCTCCGGCCATGGGCGGATGCCGCAGGGCTGTGAATTGTCGGGCAAAGGCGTTGCTGGAGCGATTGCATGCGGTGATTCCAGGTGTGGGATGCTCTCAGGAGATTGGCCCAGGGTCGCTCGCGACGGGCGTTCGCCTTGAGCGATTCCAACTGCCGGGCAAGGTTGTCAGCCGACCGGAATTGGGTGATTGATGCTGCGAAGCCGGCGAGACCGGCGAATCGAGTTGCGTCGAACTTCGCGACTGCTGCGCGTTGAAATAGTGCAGCGCCCCCGGCCGCGCAATCGAGGAAGCCATCCGGAAGCTGATCGCCGGTTTCGATGGCGATGACCGCCCGGCAGCAGGAGGCCAGTGTCGATGACTTCGACGGTTCCGGCCACATGCCGCGATGTCGAGCTGCAATGACTTCGTTTGTGAATCGCCCCAATCCGTAGATTTCAAGGGGCAAGCCGATTGCGATGAGTCGAGTCAGAATCGCCTCACGAATCGTCGCGGGCCCCAGCACGCGCCTGATTCGAGTTTCCAGACCGCTGGTAACCTCTTCGCTGGTCAGCGCTATGCCGAGATTTCTCGCCGCCATGCGCAGGACGGCTGGCGCATCGTCGTCGGTGTAGGTCGCGACTTGAGCGGTGATGAGGGTTCGCGACTCACTCCACAATTTTTGATGCGTGTCGAGATTCAGGCCGACCGCCTCCGGCGACGCATCGAGTCCATCGCACATGACAAGGACTCTATCCGTTGCTGACGACAAGTCGCTCGAAGGACAGTCTCGTGCGGCCGGCGGCCAGTGCAGCAATCGCTCCGCCGCGATGCCCGCGGTCAGAAGCTGACCCATTTGCGACGGTGAACGAACCACGATCGCGACATCATCCGGCACCTGCGCCAGCCACTCCTCGGCAAGCCCCCACCCATGTGAGCAAACCACGGCCGTGGGACACTCAGGAAGCGAAAAGGCCAACCCGCGTGGCGGTGCGCCGATCACAAGACACATACCAGGCTGAAACGCCTTCAAATCCGATTGAATGGCCGCCGGATGAACCCACCGCGGCGTCGCCAGGGTATGCCGCCGACACTGCCAGCCAAGCTTCGCCGCGGCATCCTCCAGCGAATCCGCCAATCGCGAAACCGCAACCTCCGGCACATTGCTCACCAGCGCGACACGAAATCTCTCCGGATCCGTGCCGTGGCGGCCCATGGCAAACTGGGGGCGATCGTCTCCAGCTTGGATTCCACTTTGTCCCTTTGTCCCTTCGTGGGTTTGCCCCTCGTCTTCAATCCTTCGTGCCTTCGTACCTTCCTGCCTTCGTGCCTCATTCGCCAGCCTCTCCAACCGCCCGCTCAACTCGCTTACGTACGCCTGCTCAAACCATGGACGGCACAGCACGCGATCGGGCACGAGGTATCCGGGATTGTCGCGCAGGAAATCCTGCAACTGAGCCCACGGGTCATCGGCCGCGCAGAGCACGATGCGCCCCGCGGCGATCTCGGCGGAAAAGTCATGAAGTCGAAGCGCCAGCACGGCCTGACTCGCTTGCTCGATGACCACGAATACCGCCTGATACGGGGCCAGCCGACCGGCAAGCTGCTTGAGTTCCTCACCCTGCCCGATATCTACAAGGAGTGAATTGCCATTGCCGGGCTGATACGCCTCCAGCAACGCCGGTGAGCTGATCGTGGGCATCGACGTGCGCCCCAGCCAGTGCAGCCGTCCATCGCCATCACGCCATGAATACGTTGGCGAGCCATCGCGGCCCTCAGCTGGAACCGCGCCTTCCATCGGCATCGATTGGCGCAACAAATCCGCCGCCGCCCCATTCACGCGGGTCAGCGCCGCCATGTTTCGTTCAAAGTTGAATGCCGTCGAGGGCGGGGGCGAAATGACTGTCACGGGTGCCCTCACCGCTGCCCCCTCGCCGTCGACGAGGGAAAGTTGAACCGATTACTGCATGTCGCCAAACCAGCGCCGGGCGGCGTGATATGCCAGGAAGCACATCCACGCAATAAAACATACGATCGTCGCTATAAAGTATTGCCTGGAGACACGTGGGCCGAGTTCCTTCTCCCAGGCGCCGTCGTCAGGCTGGACAGGATTGGGCGGCAACGGAGTCCTTTCCACTGTTCGCAATGCGGGTGTCGCGTCCGCACGTCAGGCCGCGCTTATTCGTCGTCCGCGGCACAGATCGAGCCAATCTTGTAGGCCCGATCGAAGACCTCTTCAAAATCGAAGACGTCGTCAAAGTCATCCATCTCATCATGCGGCTGCTTCTGAAGCATGCCGGCGTTCACCAGGGCAAAGACCATCGCGCCGAAATCCGCCGTCGTCTGCACGCCCCAATGCCGCAACACCGCCGAGGCCATCAGGCCCCACCGCTGCATCGCCAGGTCGCGCAAGCCCCAGCAAAGCTGGATGCCGCTCACGTGTCGATTCAGTTTTCGCGCCGCCGCGTCCGGACCGCCCAATTCGCTGATCCGATCGGAAACGCACTTGGGCAGTCGCCCCGCCCGGGCAAGCTCGGTCAACTGCTGCGGCTCGGCCTGGGCCTGGTCCATCCACTGGTATAAATCGCGAATGGCATCGGACGCCGGCCCGTGAACCATGCACACCGTGTGGTCCAGGCCTTCGTGAAGAAATTCGAATGCGTCAATGGGAAATCGACCGAGGTCGCGCACCAGTTGGGGAAGGGATTTCGTCGGTTCAGAGGACATCGAGGATGATTCTTCCTGAGACTGATGTGACATGGTATCGCAAGTCGCTCCCGTTGACCTAGAAATCTGGCGCGATTCTTACGCAGTCGATCAGCCCGGTCCCGGTCCGGGGTTTCCACCCCGCGGCCCATGATCCCGACCCGGACCACTAGGCCCGCCGGGGCCACCCGGCCCACCCCGGCCGCGATTACGCCCACGTCTACCGCGGCGATTCCGCTGATCGCCACCCTGCGGTCGCTGACCGCCCTGCGGACCCGGGCCACCTTGCGAACCGGGACCACCTTGCGGCGGTCGATTCGCGGACGGTGGCCGCTCATTCTGCGGCGGCTCATCGGACAGGCCGGCCGCGAAATCATCCGCTTCATCCACCGGCAACTCGTCCGGCAGGTCTTCCGACATCGGCAGATTGGAATCTTCATCCGGAGGCGGCTGTTGAGCAGGCCGCTCCTCGCGCGGAAACTGCGCGGGTTCACGCATTTCTCGTGGCGGCGCGTCTCGATTTGGTCCCTGACCGGGACGAGGCGGCCCCAGTGGCGGACGGTTGCCGCGATCGCGATTGGGCGGACCGCCTTCGCGCTGGGGTGGCCCTGAATCTCGGCCGCGGGCGTCGGGTTGGAATTGCTGCGGCGGTCGCTCAAGTCGCGGCAGATTGCGCTCCAGCACTTCCTCAAGGGCAACTGTCTCAAACTTGCCGCCGTCGTCATAGGCCAGCGTGAGCAACTGGGTCAGCACCTGCCGATCGGTCACGGTCGCAGTGCCCTTTTCGGTGCGCACGCGGCTGCCATTCCGGGGCAGACTCTTGTCGAGACTCTCGTAGCCCTCATGCTCATATCGCAGGCAGCAGCGCAACCGTCCGCAGCGACCCGACACCTTGCTCGGATCGAGCGTGGCCTTCTGCAGCTTGGCCATGCGCATGTTCACTGGCCGCAGCTTCTTCAGGAAATTCTTGCAGCAGCATTCGCGTCCGCAGATTTCGTAGTCCGCGATCAGTCGCGCCTCGTCGCGCGCCCCCACCTGGTGCATCTCGACGCGGGTGTGATATTCGTGGGCGATCCGCCGAACCAGGTCGCGGAAGTCGACCCGATCCTCGGACATGAAGTGATAGATGACCCGTTCGCCGCCGAGCAGGTGCTCGCAGGCGATCATCTTCATGGGCAGGTTCATCTCGCGGACCAGCTCTTTGGCCCGCTTCAGCTCCTGGGCCGCCTCCATGTTGAGCTTGCCCTGTTCGAGCAAGTCCTGAGCCGTGGCCACGCGGAGGATGCGACCAGCCTTGAGCCGGTAGAAATCGGGCCCGCTGTTCTTGACGTACTTCATGATCTGCTGGCGGCTGATCGACTTGTCGCAGCCACTGCATGTCAAACTCTTCTGTTCGCCGATCTCGGTGCCGCGCGGGGTCTGAATGACGACCTTGCCGCCGCAGCCGAACAGCATGCCGGGGGCGTAGCGGAACTCCCCGATGTAGCCCATGTAGCCGTATTTCACGGCGCACGAGGGATAGATCTTTTCGAGTCCATTACCGCAGCGGGCATTGGGATTGCAGCCCATGCCACCGCCGGATTCCGGAGGATCGTTGGTTGGATTGTTGACCGGGAGTGCGACCATTCGGGGATGTTAGCGGGAGGGCGAGCCTTAAGCCATAAGCCGTAAGCCAGCCGTTAGCCTTTAGCCGTTAGCCTTTAGCAAAAGAAAAACCCCGGCCACGCACCCATGTCGGATGCGCGCCGGGGCTGTTGGATTTCTGTCTGAGCTAACGGCTAATGGCTAACGGCTAAAGGCTTTCCGCTTGCCATTCGTCCCCTTGGCATGGCCATTCGTGTTGGCCTTGCTGTTCACTATCGCATCCACCAGCGCCTGGTCGGCTTCGTTCATGCGGCCCCGGGCCATCATGCTCGTGCTGAAGGGCGGGCTGCCGAGCTGGCTGCCGAAGTTGATGATGAAGTAATCGCTCTCCTCGCCGATGCTCGTGCCCCGCTGGGCCTGAATGGTGTAGATCACCGAGTCCGGCCCGGCGACAAACGTGGTGTCGACAAACTCCTTCGTGCCACTCGCCCCGATCACATAAAACACCGCATCGCTCGGCAGCTTGCGGCGGACGAGATACGTCGTGTTCGATGACCCGCTCGGGTTCTCGCACTTCCACGACAGCTTCAGGCTGCCATTGCCGGGGGCGATGGTGACCTTGAGATTGGTCGGCTGCCCGGGGGGTGGCATCGGGGTGGGTGGCGAGGGCTGCGGGATTTGCGCAAGAATATAAACCTCGCTCGGCTTGGCCTGCTGCTCGGCAAAGGCCTTGATGGTCCGCACCGTATTGCCCGTGACAGCCCGCAGCGTCGTGAAATCATCATTGCACTGCTCGGTGGCAGTCTTGGCCACCTGCATGGCCGTCTGCTGGGCCGAGAGCGAACCGGCAGCCGCCGTCACGGTGTTGACGAAGAGCGTGGCCTCGGCCGGCGTGAGCCCGATGCTGGCCGCCTCGCTGGTGAACACCTCGGTGTGCTGCTGGCACCAGGTCAAAAACGCCTCGCGCGGGCTGGTGGGATAGGCGCCCATG
>CAYXEY010000260.1:0-7435 GCA_964464105.1 uncultured Planctomycetaceae bacterium | reverse complement strand
GAAGCCCCAAGTGAAAGCACTCATCAATGAAGTTCGAGAATTACGCCATCTGCTTGCGAATGGTCATGTCAAAATTGCGGACCATGCTGTTGAGCAGGCCCCAGCCGACAAACATCCAGAGGGCGGCGGCGGCGATGGAGCCGCCGAGGGCCAGCATGCGGACCATTTCGATGTCCGGTGCCGAGCTGTAAGCGTTGAAGGCCTTGCTGAGGGTCTCTTCGGGGTTGATCGCGACGAGCACCGCGTAGATCGGGGCGAAGGGCATGAGCACGGCGGGGATGGCGGGCGTGTTGCCCTCGCGGCTCATGATGCCGCAGAAGGTCAGTCCGCCCGAAACCACCATGGTGATGAAGATGGAATAGAAGACGGCCATGATCGTCTTGGTCTGCTTGATCGAGCAGGCCAGGCCCCACATGCAGCAGACTGCCATAAAGGCCACGAACAATATGGGCATCGACAGCAGCACTTCCCAGCTCAGCACCGACTCGGGCAGACCGGTCGGGCTGTAACGCCCGCGGGCCACATCGGCCAGGAAGAACAAGACAACCGTCGCGTACGGGGCGATGAGCATCGGCAGGCCCATGCTGATCAGTCCGCGGACCTTGCCCCAGATGATCTGGCGGCTCGTGATCGGCGTGCACAGCAGCAGCGAGAGGGTGTTTGATTCCTTCTCGCGGGTCATGCTGGTGGCGGCGGTCGTCGTGGCGATGAACAGGGCGATCAGCAGCTCGACTTCGACCATGCCGCAGATCCACGGGCGAACCTGCGCGGGCGTGGCGTTTCCGCGGAGGTAATAGATGAGAATACCGATGGCCAGGATCATGCCCAAAGCGAGGATGCCGAAGCGCATGAACCATCCGGCCCCTGCGGCGACGCGGGTGTGGGCCTCGCGCCAGGCGACCGGATTGGAGCCGACGTGTCGCGGCTTGCGGGTTCGCTCGGACGCCGCGGTCGCGCCCTCGCCACCACGGGAGAAGATGCGATTGAAAAGCGTCGGCTCGCCTTCCTTCTGACTGCGACGCACAAAAAATAGACACGAGACGATTAGCCCGACTGAAGCCAGCAGGGTCATCACGATGTAGCTGTACTGCGGATAGGCAGCCCAGTACTTCATGGGGAAACCGTAATGGTCGACCGCGCCAATCGGCGGAGCCGGCGTGGTGCCTTCGGCCACGTTCATGGCCAGGAAGGGGTGAAACGCGGCCAGCCAGCTCATGCGCTCGGTTTGTCCGGGGGCGGGTTGGGCTTCCGGCGGAATCAACGCCGGCCACTCAGCGAGAAAGCTCACTGCGAAAAGGTAAATGGCGATGGCGAGGTAGAAGGAGAAGATCGTGCGACCGGTGCCGATCTTGATGACGCTGATGGCGATGGCGAGGGAGCTGGTGAGGGCCGCGGTGCAGGCCGCGAGGGCGATGGCCAGAGCGATCTTGTCTCCGGTCACGCCGCCATAAATCATCATGATGCAGAAGAGGGGCACGCCGGCGGCCAGCAGCACGATCACGAAGTAGAGCCGCGAGAGCAGCGAGCCGAGCACGATCTGCCCGTTGGTCAGCGGGGTGGTGAGCAGGATGTTGAAGGTCTGCGAGTTCTTTTCCTGCGTGATGGCCGACGCCGCAAAGATCGGGGCGATCACGCAGACCATGGTGAGCTGGGCCAGCGAGACCCACTTGAAGACCTGCGTCGCGTTCTTGGACATGTCGGCCAGCGAACCGGCGCCGCCCGAGGTGAACACCAGGCCGGCGACGGCCATGGCGCCCATGAGGATGCCGAGGTAGGCCACCCGAATCCAGAGATGCGAGAGCCGCCGCCCGCCGGCCATGACCACGCGGACGAGGATCGGGTTGGCGGGCACGAGCCGCCAGAACCACGAGCCGAAATCGCGCACGAGGGTATTCATCGCGATAAGGAGTATAACGCCGCCGAGCGAATTGGTTCACTTCAGGAAAGCGATTGCACCAGAAATTGACAAGCTGCGGGCCATTGCTCCGGGAGCAGTACGAGCGTGATCGTGCGCATCGGGCGTGAGCACTGCTCACAGCGCAGTGGCACACACATTGAGGGAGTTGGCGATTAGACCGAAACGGTCTCGCCGCTGGGGAGGCCGATGCGGTTAATGGCGTGGCTCGGGTTCTTGCGGATCGGCCGGCCGTCTTCGCCGAGCACGTAGAGGTCTTCCCATTTCTCACGATTAGAATGATGAGCAACCTGCTGATCGTTGTTCTCGAACAATGCGCCGCAGCCGTAGCAGAAGTGATTCGCCAGGTCGGGCTGGGTCTTGATCGACTCGGGATTGTTCACCATCCGGCGGGCCTGACGATACTTCTCGTTGTTCCAGACTTCCCTGACGCTGGTCTCAAAGACATTCCCAAAGATTCGCGGATCGACGCCCGGGACGTATTGGGTACCGTGCCGGTAGGTGCAGCAGGGGATGACGTCGCCGTTGTATTTGATGACGATCGAGCCGTGCGGCCACTGGCATTGCGGCAGCCGCTTGTTGGGCCGCGGCGCGCCGACAGAGAGGGCCAGGGGGTCGCGATCGGTGTAGTTTCCGAGATCGCCCCAGAAATCGGTAAACTGGTTGACGCCCAGCCGGGTGAATCGCTCCCGGGCCGGCTCCAGTTCATCGACGTTGTGCTGAAACTTGATGTACTGCACTTCGACCTCGGGATAGCGGCGGTTCTGCTCCTTCTTGAACTTCACCACGCGCTCGAGGTTGTTGATGACCCGGCTGATCTTCCCGCCGACTCGGGTCAATTCGTACTTTTCCTGCGAGAGGCCGTCCACGCACACCGAGAGATGCGTCAATCCGCTGGCCACCATGCGGCGAATGCGGTCGTCCGACAACACGAAGCTGAAGTTGGTGCTGATGTGCACATTCAGACCGGCGTCGAAGGCGATCTTGCACATCTCGTCCATCTGCGGGTGCACGAGCGGGTCGCCCAGGTAATACAAAGAGACGGCCGTCGCCGTGCCCTTGACCTCGTTGATGATGCGGGTGTACTGCTCGATGCTCATCCGCTGCTTGCCCGAGAAATCCTGCTGGGCCAGCAGGCCGTTGTCGTGGGCGTCGGCATGGACGCAGGTGGTGCAGGCGAGATTACATGCCGGTGAAATGTCTATTTTCACCACGATCGGCATGGCCCGCATCTTTTCGCGCTTGGTGGCGTACTCGGCGCCGACCATGCCGATGTTCAGCATCTTGCGGGGAGTGAGATTGGAGAGGAACCAGCCGTGCCGCCGCCTGAGCCCGGAAAGCATGGTGTTCATGCCGCTGTAGCGGGAGGCGAAGGCCTTGAACCACCGCGCCGGGTTCAGGGCCGACTGCTTCGGCGGGCCGCTGGGTCGCCCCAGCGGTTGATCAGTGTTGTGCGCGATCACGCTTCCTCGTTCCTTCCCAACTCGTATGCCTGATACGTTTCGGCGGCGCTGCGGTTCAACGAGACCCTTGGCCGGCGGCGTCGCCACCCAGGGCGCATAAAGGCTATCGGTTGATCGCCCCGGCTCATGTTTACTGCGTCGGTTGTCGCAGGTCAGGTCTTAGAAATACGACGGCGAGAAACGCTGCAGCCGGGATTGCCTCGGGCTGCGGGGTCTCATGCTCGATACGGAGTTTAGCCGAGGGCGGCGGGCGAGCCAACACAGCGCAGGGAATTTGCGTCCGCTATTGTGCGATTTCACCACAATTTCACGTTAGCGACTCGGGCCTGCTGTCATCCGCGGCTCTGGGTGCGAATGATCTCGCTGGCCTTGTTGCTCGACAGGTCGAGGGCGCCAAGGGCCTTGGACGCGGCGGCCTGCAAGACCAAGTCCTTTTCGGACATGGTGAGGTCGATGGTCTTCTGGACCAGATCGGCCCCAAGCAGGTTGCCGTTTCGGCGGGCGGCTTCGGCCAGGGCGTTGAACGCGGCCACCCGGAAGGTCTGGGTGTTCTTGGCGTTCAAACCTGCCTCGGCAAGGGCCGACTGTCCTTCCGCGGCGGGAATCAGGGCCAGCGCATTGGCGGACTTGATTCGCAGTGCCTCGGACGGATGCTCCAGTGCTTTGATGAGCGCGGGGGCGGCCTTACCGGCGTCGAAGACCTTGCGATTGCCGTCGAGGATCATGCGAAGCACGTCGGCGGCCTGCATCGCGAGATTGAGGGCCAGGTCGGCATTCAGCGGGGCCATGCCCAGCGAGCGGGCCGCGGCGTTGACCTTGTCCATGACGCGTGTCTTGATCTGCTCGGGGTCGCCCATGTTGACGACTTCGGACTCGACGTAGGCCACGCCCTTGTTCATGCGGGCGGCGGTCTGAGCCAGGCCAGTCTGCTGCGGCTTCATGATGACCACGATCGGGGTCGCGGCGGTCTTGAAGTTGCGGCGGATTTCGTCAATGGCGCCCTGCAGAGCGGGGCCGTTGATGTCGGTGGCAAGCAGGATCACGTCGTAATTGGGAATGCCGCTCTTGTCGCCGTCGCTCTGGGCGTTGAAGAGGCTGGTGCCCACGGCACAGTCCATGCCGGCGGCGCGGAAGAGAGTTTGCAGTTTGAGCCGCGTGTTCTCATCGGGATCAACCACCATCGCGCCGGCCTTGGTCGACGAGCCGAGAGCTTCGGCCAGCACGGGCACGACATTCTGAGCCTGCGAGAACTGGGTCTCGGGCAATGCGCGGCCGATGGCGATGGCCGTCTTAAAACGCACCTGCTTGTTGGGGAAGGCCAGGGCTTGCACCAGCGGCTGCTTGAGGTTCTCGGCGCCGAGCAGGCTGGGCTGTCCGGCCGTGGAGCTCAGCGCGGCAATGGCGCCGAGTGCGACACCCGGATCGCTGTCGGCGACAGCGCGGCCGAGCACGCGATGGTTGTACATCGGTCCGGCAGCGCGGGCGAAGTAGATCGAGCGGGGATAGCCGTCGGGCCGCGTGCCGTCCTTGGCGGACATCACGTCAGCCTCGTCGCTCTCGACGTCCATGCCGAGTTTAGACTCGCGTCGGAAATTGCCGGCGAGCCACAGGGCCACCGACTCGGTGTTGCCGGCGTTGGCCTTGAGGGATTCCTCGGCACAGCGCATGGCCATGATGTCGTTGAAGATCGGCGTGGGCACCGGGATGTACTTCAGCTTGCCTTCCACCATGTACCAGACGTTGGCGGTGTCCACGTTTGAGTCGGCCGAGAGCGACTCGTGGTTCTTGTAATAAGCGTCGCCCAGTTCATAAAAGAGCGCCGAGACGTCGCGGTTGCCGCCGCCGCCCAGCTGACTGATCGCCTGGTTGGCGGCCGCCTTGACGTCGCCGGGCGTGGTGTCATCGGCGGCGAGCCTGGCGAGATACGGAATGGCCTGCTTGTAGCCAATCTGGGCCAGCGTGCTGATTACCACTTGCTTTGAAACCGGGTCGCTGCCGGAGAGCGACTGCACCAGCGGGTTCAAACCACCGCGGCCGATGGTCGGCAGTACCTGAATGACGGCGGGCTGAAGCTCGCGGCGCTGCGGATCCTGCAGGGCTTCGAGCATTTCGGGAATCGCGTATTCCCCGCTCTGCTTCAACGCCATGGTCGCGTTGTAAACTTCCCGCGGCGTGCCGCCGAGTTTCGTGACGTTTGTCGCGATCTCATACGGATCCATCCGCAGCAGCTTCTCGCCCTCGTTCAGCAGCTCGATCATCCGCTTGGCCGACGGTCCGACATCGGCGTTGGCCACCAGATTGACAAGCGTCTTATGGCGATTGGGATTCATGCGGGCCAATTCGACCAGGGCGACCGGATCGGGGCTGGTTTGATCGAGGGCCTTGAAGGTGGCGTCGGCCATCTTGAAACGTCCGACCGCGGCGAGATGCCAGCCATCTTCGGCGAGCTGTTTCTGCTTGCGACCGTTGCGAATCTTGCCCATGAGGGTCTTGATGATCTCGCTGGCGTCGGCCGTCTCGGAAACCTGCTCCAGCCGGATGATGCCGGTGCGATCGGCCATGAGGGCTAGCCGCAGATCCGACAGCTTGAGCTCGGAGATCTGATTCAGGAGCTTTTCGGCATCGGCCGTGCGTCCGCGCTCCAGCGCGTTCATGGCCGCCTTCCAGGTGGTCCACGATGTGGCGGACTGACCGACCATGTCGTCGACCAGTGCGTCCTCTTCCGTGGCATCGTCGTCGGCATCCTGCGCGCGTGCGAGCGGCGCGGTGTACAGACCGGCGGCAAGCGCCGCGATGAGAAGCAGGCCGCGCATCATCCAGAACGAGGACTTCATGGCGATTCTCCAAACGTAAAACTCACTCGATCGAGCAGGCGATCGAGTCGGTGGCGGGCGGGTGCCGGGTGTGCGAGTCGTCCCAACGGCTCTGATTGAACCCGGTGCGTCTAAACGGCGTGCCCAAACGGCTTTGTGAGGCCCCTAAAGCAGTGCGGTTGTCGATCGGGACCGCAGGTAAAACGGTCCGGCAATCGAGGCACTGCATTATACAGGAAAGGGCGGAACCGTCAAGGAATGCGGGGGGGAAACGCCAATCGCGAATATCGATTAGCGATCAGCGAAACCGGGTGCGGGCGGTGCTTCCCAGCGTCTGGTTGCCCATGCGTGTTATGGAGAGGGAGTACCGACCATGCCATCCAGCATGCTCCTCACACGTTATGGGAGCGCTCAGCGCCGGCCTGTGATTTTCAGACGTTCGCGGGCGGTGAGCAGCGCCGCGACGTGATTGGGGCCGGCGCCCGGGCCGGCGAGGATGAATCGCGCTCCGGCGGCGGCAAGCGGTGCGAGCCGGGCCGAAAAATCGACAGGTGTATCATTATGCGAGAGCTGTCCGTCGGCGAAGACCGGCGCGCCGGCCGGCAGGCATACACCGATGGGAATGTCAGTCAGCCTGGCGGCTGCTTTGACAAGGTCGGGCGCTGCATCGGGGAAATCGCCGGGATCGATGATGAACGCGGCCGGTGCGGAAGCGGCGATGCCGGCGAGCGCGGCGGCGAGTGTGGCGCCCATCGGGGTTTCGTCGAAGTCGCCGCCGCAACCGAAGGTCATGCCGGCGATTACCGGCGTACCGGCTGATGGGGGCACCGCCTCAAGCGCGACCAGAAGGGCCTCCAATTCGGTGAAGCCCAGCAGTGCGATTGCGCTCGCGCCGCCGGCGCGAAGGGCAGCCGCTTGCTGCCCGTAGGCCGCGCGAAGTTTGTCGGGCGATACCTCATCCAGGGTGAGCAATCCACCCGGCGGGCCGATTGCGCCCAGAATCAGGCAGCTGTCGCGTTCATGTTCGGTGACTGCCGACCATGCGATGGCGGCGGCCTGCTGATTGAGCGGGTCGATTCGATCGGCGGCCAGGGGTGCGCCCGCCCATTCGAGGTAGACGCTGTTCAAGGCGAGCGTCTGCGTCAACAGCGCCTCGGCGCCACGCGAGCGGAAGACATCGAAGGCATCGCGCACCGCCTGGGGTCGTTCGGCCGCGGCGAGATCAAGCTCGCTCTCGCTCGACA
>CAYXEY010000259.1:0-7438 GCA_964464105.1 uncultured Planctomycetaceae bacterium | reverse complement strand
TCCCCTACTCCAGCGAACCCGGCACGCCGGCACATCGTATGAAAGAGGCCGTGCCGCCAGAGACCATCGCCGAGCGCGTCGAGGAACTCATGCTTGCACAGCAGGAGGTCGCCTTCCGTCATGCCAAGGCCATGACCGGACGCGAAATGACCGTGCTCATCGACGGTTTCGGCAAGCGCAACACCTACCCCGCGCGGCATGCTGGACAGGCGCCCGAGGTGGACAGCGTCGTGCACGTGAAGGGCGGCGAGTTTGACCCGGGCGAATTTGTGAAGGTGCGGATCAACGGCGCGAAGGACTACGACCTCACCGCAGTCCCCACAAGCACGGGTTTACCGATTCTTCATCATTGAATCAATGTTGACAAGAAGGGCATAGCCGGCGTGTCCATTCGCCGATGAACGTGAGGAGATCTTCGCATTCTGAGCGTTCACTCAGTCAAACCGGGTTGAGGACAACCCGGCATCGCCCCCTGGTTTCCGATTCGAATCGTGACGAGTGCGACATTGGGCCGTACGACGACTCCCTGTTTTCCGATAGAATGTTGACGAACGTGGAACGTGGCACCCGGAGTTCGACATGGCGTTGGTGATCTGCTGCCCCTGCGGCGAGCCGCTGGAGTGCGACAACCTGGAACTTGTCGTCACGGTGAGTTGCCCCAAGTGCAAGCGCGAGGTCACCCTTGAGTTTGACGACGAGCACCGCCGGCGTTGCCGCGGCATCCTAACGGTCATGGAAGGGCCCCACTGGATTGGCGAGCGGTTTGTCGTTCCCGTCGGCGTGGCCCTCAAGGTCGGATCAGAACTGGGCAACTGGAACGCCCTCGACGACGAACAGGTCGACAAGACGCATTGCGAAGTCCGGCTCACTGAACAGGGGAACGCAGTCATCGAGGATCTCGGCAGCCAGCAGGGTACGTGGATCGGCGGTCAGCGTATCACGCGCGGCAAGCTCGGAGACAAGCAGTCGTTCAAGGTCGGCCCTTTTCGTTTGCGGCTCGACTATGAGTTGAACGACGGGGCCTCAAGGGCATCTCAGCCGACCGCAGCCGTCGCGCCCGGCATTCCGCTCCCCAGCCTTCAGAACGTCATCCAGAAGGAAAACGTCGTCTACTGGTTGACCACATATCGATATCACATTGCCCGAGGAATGATCACGGTTTTTGCCTGGCTCACCGGTTTGTATCACTGCTGCAATCTTTACCTCGACCGGCACTGGGAGTGGTACTACGCCTGCGCCATGGGGCTTGGCATGCTTATCCTGCTTGCCGACCTCGGCCGTCGCGTAGCCTTGGTTCATCCCTACATGAATTACGTCTCCGTCGGCGTGCTGGTGATCTTTGGTATCGTTGATGCAACTATGTCGCTTCCCTTTCCATCGGTCGCCTCATTCCTGATCGCCGCGAGCCTTGCGGTCATCACATTTCGAATCCCCACGGGTGGACAGAGCCTGGCCGCCATTGGATTGGGCACCGCTTCTGCCGTGATGATGGGCTTTGTGTCCTATCAGGAAGCCCTTGGAATCGTCGCTCTTTATTCGCATTGAGGTCATGCGTCGCGGTGTCGCACTTCGCGTAATCTCTTGACCGCTCGAAATTAACGATTCTCCGCGGCATGCGATTTTTGGATGCAAGGAATTCGCTCGCGCCGCGACATACCCCCTGTACGCGCAATGACTCTGTAGTGGTGATCCGCCACTTGTACGCACGAGAAGGGCTGGCGTAGGCCTTGCGACCGGTTGGTCTTCGCGAACCTGGCCAGGACGGTCGTGAGCCCACGCCGGCGATGAGGGGACGGCGAAACCAAGTTTCCGTATCACCACGTGCGGACGGTTCCTCCCGTCCGCTGGCAAAGGCCTCGGCACGCCGCCGGGGTCTTTGTATTTGGTGAATGCAGAATTCGAGGATGCGCAGTGCAGAAAAGGACCAGCGTGGCACCGTGACAAATGTTGCGTTGTGTTGCTGCGCCAGAAAAGATTATTTGAGAGTGTTTACGGCTGCTGAAACAGGGCCGTGCTGAGGTAACGCTCGCCCGATGATGGCAGGATCACGACGATCATTTTGCCCGCGTTCTCCTGCCGCGAGGCGACGCGATGCGCCGCGCATAAGGCCATCCCTGAGGAGATTCCGCAGAGCAGTCCCTCCTCTCTCGCCGCCCGGCGACCCCACGCCATGGCATCAGCGGAATTTACACACTGCACTTCGTCGTAGATCTTGGTATTCAAGATTGCCGGTATGAATCCTGTACCGGTCCCTTGAATCTTGTGCGGCCCGGGCTTGAGCGGCTCTCCGCGCCAGCTCTGGGTGAGTACGGGCGACTCTTCGGGCTCCACGGCCACCGCATGGAACGACGGCTTCTTCGCTTTGATGACCTCACTGATGCCGGTGATGGTGCCGCCTGTGCCGACGCCCGAGATCAGGATGTCCACCGCCCCGCCGGTGTCCTCCCATATTTCGACGGCCGTCGTTTGTCGATGCACTTCAGGATTGGCCGGATTCTCAAACTGCTGCGGCATGAAGGCCCCGGGTGTGGATTCGAACAGCTCTTTCGCCTTGGCGATGGCTCCGCGCACGCCATCTGCTGCCGGCGTCAGCACCAGTTTGGCTCCTAATGCGCCGAGGATCATTCGCCGCTCGAGGCTCATGGACTCCGGCATGGTCAAGGTGAGGGAGTAGCCCTTCGCCGCACAGATGAAGGCGAGGCCGATGCCGGTGTTTCCGCTGGTGGGCTCGATGATTCGCGTGTCTTTGTTGATTTTTCCGTCCGCTTCGGCCGCCTCGATCATGCTTTTGGCAATGCGATCCTTCACGCTGGCCAGCGGGTTGAGGTATTCGAGCTTGGCATACACGTTGGCGCCCGGCGGCATGGTGCGATTCAGCCGCACGAGCGGCGTGTGACCGATGGCGTCCACGATGCTGTTGTACAGGCGCGGCATGTTTCAGTCCTTTGTCATTTATATCTACGCACGTCATATTACGGGTTGGATGACGTTCGTTGCATCTCACAGCGATTTTGGCCGTCGCGCTCTCATCGTTCAACTTGAATGCTTGGGCATTCTGAACGTTCCATCGGAACGGTGAGCAATGTGATTCCCACGGCCGGGGCTGCGCCAATCGCAGCGCGTGCCTCCGATAATAGCACGGGAATTGCCATGAAAGCCGCTCGACAGGTTAATTTTCAGGATCTCGTCCGACGCATTCGGGCTATTGAGGGACAGTCGGTCGACGCCGTGCATACGGCGGAAGTACCGGCCATTCGCCTGGTCGATGAACCGGCCAGCGAAACTCCGGTTCTCGCCGCCGCGAAGTTCTCCACCGGATGGCCCGCTATCGATGTCGTCGCGGACAAAGGGTTGCCGCGCGGGGCGCTGCATGAGTGGTTGGGATTGCAAACTGTCGACGTACAACTCAAGGCTCGTCGTGAACCATGGAGTCCCCCGCTCAGTATCCTGGCTCATCTGGCGTGGCAGGCTGCTGGCCAGGCGGACGCGCCGCCGTGGACGCTCTGGATCGGGCCGCAGTGCTTTCCTTATCCGCACGTGCTCACCCGCCACCACGGCACTGACCGCCGGCTGCTCGATCGATCCATCTTCGTGCGGGCGCAAAACATGACCGAACGCTTGTGGGCGACTGAGCTGGCATTGCGTTGCCGCGCCGTCGGCGCCGTGATTGTGGACGCGAGTCAATTTTCCATGCCGGCCACGCGGCGGATTCAACTGCTGGCCCGGGCGCATGGCTGCGTCGTGCTGGCCGCGCGGCCGGTTCACGAATGTGGGGAATTGTCGGCAGCGCACAGCCGCTGGCGAGTGCATTGGGCTATGTCGGAGGGGTCGTTCACCATGCCGCGTTGGCGGGTGGAGCTGCTCCGCTGCAAGGGAACCCGGGTCGAGGATCGACCGGGCTGGATTCTGGAGCAGGATCGTGCCACGGGCGCTATCGGTGTATCTGCCGCGCTGGCCAACGCGACTGGTGAAGAGACGCCTGTCGCGCGAGCACGCGCAATGGGGCAATGACGGTCCGCCGCCACGTCAACCGGTGCTGCTGGTCGCGCGGGAGCGCGGCGGCGACGTGGTGGTCTGTGCCTGCCGCGAAGCCGAGACGTTCGGCGTGCGTGCAGGACACAGCCTGGCCCAGGCCCGCTCGCTGATCCACGGCCTGCCGCCGCACATCGAGCCGTATTGCCCCGAGGAATACGCTGAGAAGCTCCGCAAGCTGGCTCGCTGGGCCGAGCGCTTCTCCCCCGCCGTCGCGCCCGACGACCCCGACGGACTGATGCTGGACATCGCCGGATGCGAGCGGCTGTTTCGCGGCGAGGAGCGGCTGGTTCGGCGCATGGCCGAAGGGTTGCGACGGATCGGTCTGCCGGCTCGGCTCGCGGTCGCACCGACGGCGGGCTGCGCCTGGGCCGTGGCCCGATTCGGAAAATCTGCCATTCTGTCTATTTCCACTGATGGCATTCGCGAGGCAGTGCACGATCTGCCCGTCGCGGCGTTGCGGATCGATCTCGATGCCCTGCGGGCGCTGGCGGAAGTGGGCGTGGCCACGATCGGACAGCTGCGCGACGTCTCTCGGAATGATCTGGCCGCGCGGTTCGGCGACGCCGTGCTGCGGCGCATCGATCAACTTGACGGCGTCATCCACGAAGGCGTGAGCGGACAATCGCCGGAGGAACGATTCGAGGTTTGTCACGAATTTGACGGCCCCATCACGCGATCCGAGATCGTGGAGACGGTCGTGCGACGGCTGCTGCAGGAACTGCTGACTGATCTGCAATCGGCGCAACTGGGAATGCTTCATTTGTCGCTTTCGGTGATACGGATGAACTGTCCGCCGACGGGATTCTCTCTCTCACTGACCCGCGCGACCCACGATGACCGGCATCTGTGGAAACTGCTGCATCCCAGGCTGGAGCGGCTGCACATGGGTCATGGGGTTGAGGCGCTGCGATTGTCCGCGGCGAGAACCGATCGCGTCACGCAGGAGCAATGGCCCCTATGGAATGACGTGCGGGCCGAGTCAGTCGATCCGCACGCAGATGAACTGGGAAAACTGCTCGATTTGCTGATGGAGCGATTCGGACGCGGTGGCGTGGAGCGAATCACGCCGGTGGAGAGTCATGTGCCGGAGCGGGCGTTTGAGAAAGGCGAGGGACAAAGGGACAGAG
Source organism: uncultured Planctomycetaceae bacterium (assembly GCA_964464105.1). Classification (GTDB taxonomy): domain Bacteria; phylum Planctomycetota; class Phycisphaerae; order UBA1845; family UTPLA1; genus CAYXEY01. Next base: position 2,276 of record CAYXEY010000259.1, on the reverse strand, counting down.
GGACAAAGGGACAAAGTGTTCTTAATGCGGAGTCAAATGCAAAAGTCATCGTCGCGCGCCGGCCTTCGCGGCTCTTTACAACGCCTGAGCCGGCACGCGTGATGGCCCTCGTACCCGACGGTCCGCCGGCACAGGTGCAATGGCGCGGAAAGACGTTGTCCGCGCGCTGGGGGCGCGGGCCTGAGCGGATTGCAATGCCATGGTGGAGCGAAGCTGATGGCGGCATGACGACGCGTGATTACTTCGAAGTGGAGCTGGCCGATGGACGGCGACTGTGGATGTTCCGCATGAACCGCGACGACACGCCGGGGCCCTGGTTTGTGCATGGAGAATGGGCGTAAAAAGGCACGAAGGCACGAAGTTACCAAACTGACTACTGATAACTGACAATCGATAACTGTCTATGCCCGATCCTGCGAATCCCAAGGTTCACGAACATCCGCACAAGACAGGCGGCGGCGCGCCTTCGCGGCTTCGAGACCCCGGTCTCTTCACCGTGCCCTACGCCGAATTGTCGGTCACCAGTAATTTCAGCTTTCTCCGCGGGGCGAGTCATCCCGATGAACTGGCCATTCGCGCCGCCGAACTGGGCTACCAGGCCTTCGCCATCACCGACACCAACACGCTCGCCGGCATCGTGCGGGCACACGTCGCAGCGCGGAACGCGGGCATCGCTCTGATTGTCGGCTGCCGGTTGGTCTTTCAGGATTGTCCGAATCTCTCACTGCGCGTGTATCCCACTACGCGCGATGCATACGGCCGCCTCTGTCGCCTGCTCACCCTGGGCAAGCGTCGCGCCCCGAAGGGCGAGTGCCATTTACAACTCGATGATCTGCCGGAATATCAGAGCGATCTTCTAGCAGTGGCCGAGCTTGCACCCTCTCCCTCAGAGGGAGAGAGTGACGCAGGTGAGTGTGCTCTTGAATCCGCGCTACTCCGCCTGCGCGATTGGTTCGACAACGACCGCCTCTCTCTCTCGGTCACGCACCTCTATTATCAAGACGACGAGGTGCGACACGAGGAGCACCGCGCAGTCCCGCCGCACCGCCATCCCCCTCGTCGCCACCAACGACGTGCACTACCACATCCCCGAGCGTCGCGCCCTGCAGGACGTGCTCACCTGCATTCGCCACGGCTGCAACACGGACACCGCAGGCTTTCGCCTCTTCGCCAATGCCGAGCGGCATCTCAAAACGCCCGAGGAAATGGGCCGCCTCTTCGCCGAGATGCCCGAGGCCATCGCCCGCACCGTCACAATCGCCAACCGCGCCGCTGCCTTTAATTTAGACCAGATTCGCTACGAATATCCCGATGAGGTGTGTCCTGCGGGGCTGTCGCCGATGGCATATCTGAAGCAGCTCACGTGGAATGGCGCCGCCGGACGCTTTCCCGGTGGCGTGTCCGACAAGGTGCGCAATCAGATCGAGCACGAGTTCAAGCTGATCGAGGAGCTGGCCTATGCGCCGTACTTTCTCACCGTGCACGACATCGTGGTCTTCGCCCGCTCCAAGGGCATCCTCTGTCAGGGTCGCGGGGCCGCGGCCAACTCGGCGGTGTGCTACTGCCTTGGCGTGACGTCGGTCGATCCGACGCGCGTCGACATGCTCTTCGAGCGTTTCGTCAGCCGCGAGCGCAACGAGCCGCCGGACATCGACATCGATTTCGAGCACGAGCGCCGCGAAGAGGTCATCCAGTATTTGTACGCCAAGTACGGACGCGACCGGGCAGGCCTGACCGCCGTGGTGATCAGCTACCGCGGGCGCAGCGCCGTGCGCGACGTGGGCAAGGCCCTGGGCCTCTCGCTGGATACAGTCGATCGCGTGGCCAAGCACATCAGCCACTGGGATGCCGACCCGTTCGACGGCGACGACTCGGCCCTCGCCCAGGCGGGTCTCGCGTTTGAAGATCGCACGGTGCAGCACCTGCTGCGGCTGGTCCGCGAGCTGGTCGGCTTTCCAAGACATTTGTCACAGCATGTCGGCGGGTTCGTGATCACGCGCGGATTGCTTTCAGACTTGGTCCCGATCGAAAACGCCGCAATGGAAAATCGCACGGTCATCGAATGGGACAAGGATGACATCGAAGCGATGGGAATGTTGAAGGTGGATGTGCTGGGGCTGGGAATGCTGACCTGCATACAGAAGGGATTTGGGTTGATTGAGGGGTGGGAAAGGGACAAAGGGACAGAGGGACAAAGGGACAAAGGGAATACAGTACCGGAGACTGCGTTACAACAAGATGCAAGTTGCAAGGAGACTCTTTGTGAATGCCATTCG